>DYSA01000204.1 GCA_020726425.1 Fibrobacter succinogenes
TTGATACGCTCAGCAAGACGATCGAGTCGGTCTTGAAAACGGCAGATATGGTCAGAAATTAAAGGGGAAGATCGGTTTCGATCACGCGGTGATTTTCGGAAGCTTCGGTGAAGATCATGCGGTAGCAGTTTCCTGGTATTGCTTCAGGGAACATCTCTCCCCATTCAATAAAGCAGATTGCATCTGTAGAGAGATACTCGTCATACCCAACTTCAAACAGTTCTTCTGCTGCAGAGAGACGGTAAAAATCAAAATGATTCACTGTAAATCGAGCGGTGGGATAACTGTTCACCAGTGAAAAACTAGGACTTCTCACAATCGCATTTGGATCAAGTTCATGCATGAATCCACGAACGAGCTCAGTTTTTCCACTTCCCAGATCACCGGTAAGTATTACCACGTCTCCTGGGCACAGAATATGGGCGAGTTTACGCCCAAGAATCTGTGTCTCTTCACGAGAAAATGTTTCAAGTCGTTTCATTAAAAATCGAGATCCAAATCGAGGTCAAGAACTTTTGGTTTGAGAATTGCCAATGGAATAATCATCTCTTCCATCGAGATTCCACCGCGTTCGAAGCTATTGATATACTGTTCATTATATTCGTGATAGGTACCGTGATCGGTAAAGTAGAAATTCTCTTTTAACATTACGTAGTGATCATTTTCATTTTTGATCGGAAGACCGAACCGTTCAGGATCATCGAAATAGTAGCCGAATCGTTCATCCGCTGTAATGTCCGGCCCAAATCGGTAGCGGCGGTTGCGAAGACGGCTTGATTCTCCGTAATAGTTGGTTCCTTTTGTACAGAGAATATTTCCTGAACTTGGCGCCAAAACAATGGTTACTTCTTCTGTTGAGAGACGCTTGATAATTTCAAAGAGTCGTGACTCTTCGAACCAGTCGCCGGTCATATTTCGTGAAGCTTTTCCGCTTGCAACCATCTCTTGCATGGCCTTTGATTTTTTGTCGCCACCGAACATCTCAATGAAATCTGCGTAGATAGCGGTGAATGTCGACCGTTTTAAGTTCGAAGAGATCGTGTCGGCAGTGACACTGCTGTTGATCATATCGTAGAAGTTGAGATCATTTTTGGTTAGTCCCGTATCTGAAAGTCCAAGAGCGAGAAGTTCTTTGAGAACTTTTCCGCCTTGAGTCTCTACGATATTCCACAGATTCGGATGGTTTTTCGCGAGGTCCCGAGGAAGCATTCCTGAAAGAAGGGATGAAAGAGCAAACTCTCTCGAAGTGGGGATGATCGATGTGTAGAAATAGTTGCTTACTTGAAAGTGTCGTTTGATTCTTCGCTGAATCATTACATATTGATCCAAGCGAATTGAATCGAGAATGATAAAGGCAAATCGTTCGTTGTTGCGAATAGATGGTTTTACAAATTTGTCTAATACTTCGTGCGATAAGAGCGGTTTGTCATCTGAACCGGCTATCCAATCGGGGTAACGTGAAAATACAAAGTTGGAAAAGAGATCATTGGCTTCAGTCTTTTGAGCGTTATGACCTTGGCGAATTGACTCTTCGCCACTCTCTTCGATGGCAACTTCCCGTTTTACGAGATTGCGATAGAGAGCAACCCACTCTTTATAATCGAGTTTCTTTTTGAGCTTGAGTTGTACTTCGGAGTAGCTTTTCACAAAGGCGTGACGAGTTTCTTCGCTGACCAGTTCCGTTGATTGGAGAAGATTTTTGCAGACGAGAAGGATCTGGCTGGGATTAACCGGTTTGGTGAGGTATCCATCGATTCGGCGACCGATAGCCCGTTCCATAAGCTCTTCTTCTTCCGATTTCGTTACCATGACCACGGGAAGATCAGAGGTCATCTCTTTGATCTCCATAAGAACGGTAATGCCATCTTTTCCCGGCATCTGTTCATCTACGAGAACAATGTCAAATCGATTGATGTTCTGCCGTATAAGGTGAAGACCATCGTCGCCACTAAACACTGGTGTCACACTGTATCCTCTTGATTCGAGGAACATTATGTGTGATCTAAGAAACTCGATTTCGTCGTCAATCCAAAGTATGTTTTTACGTTGCATTCCCATCAGCGCCGCCCTCCCTTTTCAGGTACCGGTATTTCTACCGTAAACTCCGTGCCTTTTCCCTTTTGGGACCATGAAATATAGATTCTGCCGTGATGATACTCTTCAACAATACGTCGTGCAAGTGTGAGCCCTAGCCCCCAACCGCGCTTTTTGGTACTGAACCCGGGGTTAAACACGGCATGTCGGTTGTCCCAGCTGATCCCTTTCCCGTTGTCACGGTGGGTAATTCTTACAATATGGTCCACTTCGATATACCGCGCCGTGACTTTGATTTCTCCCACGTTTTTATCAATAGCATCGAGAGCATTTTTGAATAGATTTTCTAGTACCCAGCTGAACAGATCGCTGTTGATCTCCATGGGCGGAAGTGGTTCGAATTCGGTGACGATAGAAACTTTTTTGCCCAAAGTGGGAAGTCGTTTGCTGAAATAGGCGAAGTGATCATCGAGAAGATCTTGCAGGTTCATGAGTATTTTTACCGGTTTGGAACCGATCTGGCTGAACCGATTGGTGACCTTGCGAAGTCGTTCAACATCTCGTGACATATCGCGAGTAACAGTGGCTACTTTTTCGCGAAACTCCTCTTCGTTGCCAAACCCAAATTCGTCATCATCGGACTCTTGCAGTTCTAGTTTGAGGTAATCGATCCATCCAACTAGAGATGTAAGTGGCGTGCCCAGTTGATGAGCCGTCTCTTTCATCAATCCCACCCAGAGATTTCCTCGTTCGGTTCGGCGGATCGAATTGAGCACGTAGTAGAATGCGAGGATGAAAAAGAGAATAAAGCCGATTTCAAAGAATGGTTGCTGGCGAAGGCCGCTGATGAAATTGGAATCGTCATAGTACAGCATACCCATGCGGTTTCTCGATTGTCCATACACGGGAATCCCGGGATATTTTTCTTCCATTTCGAGGATTGCTTTTTTGAGTCGAATCTGTGTGGCAAAGGAGTTGTCGTCTTCCGCAATTTCCCGTTTCCAGAAAAGGCTTTTCACATAGATATTTTTCCATATTTGAGGCGAACCTCTCATATCGGTGATGATTATGGGCATGTCAAAATCGCGGAGAAGCTGTCTTAAAATGAGCTCGTCAGCAAGACCACCCATTTTGTTGAACAGTGCTTCACTGATGAGATTTGCGTAGGTTTCTGTAGTTGCTTTAGAGTATGCCTGAAGGCGTTTCATGGTGGAGTTGTTGTAGACACCGTAGATAAACAGACCGAGAAATGCGCTTCCAATAATGAGATAGCGCATCGTTTCTCGGTTCAATTTGCCGAATAGTGCATAGATTGCCCGGCGATCGCGTTCCATATCAACTCCCTTAGTAATCTACAAAAAAGGAGCCCGAAAGCTCCTTCATTATATCGTTTACAGTTCTCTACGCAGTGATCTCTTCGACGCCACCCATATACGGGCGAAGTACTTCAGGAACAATTACAGTCCCGCGATCGGTCTGATAGTTTTCAAGAATCGCTACAAGGATTCGAGCTGTCGCAAGTCCTGATCCATTAAGGGTATGAACAAATTCCGGTTTGCCTCCACCATTTGGTTTGTAGCGAATATTCATACGGCGAGACTGGAACGCTTCGAAATTTGACACCGAAGAGACTTCGAGCCATTTTTCTTCTGCCGGTGCCCACACTTCGAGGTCATAACATTTTGCCGCAGAAAACGAAAGGTCTGCATCACAAAGAGTCAAAACGCGGTACGGAAGTTTAAGAGCCTGAAGAATGCGTTCTGCATCTTCGCGAATCAGTTCAAGTTCTGCATAAGAATCTTCTGGTTTTACCATTTTCACCATTTCAACTTTGTCGAACTGGTGAACGCGAAGGAATCCTTTTGTGTCTTTTCCGTATGATCCCGCTTCACGGCGGAAACACGCAGAGTAGGCACAATATTTTTTAGGAAGATCACCTTCGACAAGCGTTTCGTCGCGGTGATAGTTTGTCACAGGAACTTCAGCGGTTGGAATTGCATAGAGTTCATCCTCAGCTGTGTAGTACATCTGATCCTGAGATTTTGGAAGCTGGCCAGTTCCGTATGCCGAAGCACTATTGACGAAATAGGGTGGCTGCATCTCAGTGTAACCGTGATCGAGGTGAGTATTGATAAAGAAATTAATAAGGGCGCGGTTGAGTCGAGCACCGGCACCGATGAGTACGGGGAATCCAGATCCGGCGATTTTTGCTCCGCGCGGGAAATCGAAAAGATTGAGTTTATCTGACAACTGAAGGTGATCCAGTGGAGTGAAATCAAATTTCTTTGGTTCTCCCCATGATGCAGAGACCACGTTGTCCGCAGACGATTTTCCATGAGGAACCGTGTCGTGAGGAATGTTGGGAACTTTCGCAAGGAGATCGTGTTGAGCAGTTTCAACTTCTGAAAGTTCGCGATCAAGTTCTTTGATCTGAGCTGAGATTGTCTGAGTTGAAGCAATAATCGCCGATGCATCGCCACCCTCTTTTTTGAGGCGAGCTACTTCTGCTGAAGCTTCGTTGCGGTTTTTCTTGAGCATTTCTACTTCAGAAAGGATTGAACGGCGTTTTGAGTCAATCGCCAAAATTCCATCTACATCAGCCGCATCGCCTTTCGCGATACAAACCGCTTTTACTTTTTCGCTGTTTTCACGAACAAATTTCAGATCAAGCATTTCCGCTCCTCGAATCATTTCAAAGTATTGTACAGCGTAAAAATATGTTCTGCCTTTTTGTGATGCATATTCGCTCTTCACGCTGCACTATTCTTTTGAATGTGCAGTGGTGAGGTCGCTGAGATTTTATTACTTCGCGGGGCAAATATGATACTCTGAGGATACATCGACAGCTACTACTCAGGTACCACGAAAAAACCTTTTGTTTTGTAAGTGATTGATATCCCCT
>DYSA01000205.1 GCA_020726425.1 Fibrobacter succinogenes
GTACCTGAGTAGTTACCCATTTTTATTATACAAAATTTGAAACTACTTAAAATTCAAGTGCTTCAAATCGTCGACAACACTCTTCGATTATTGGCAAATCCTTGGCAAAACAGAACCGAATAAGATGATCACCCGAGTTGTCGTGGAAAAAGGCAGAACCGGGAACCCCAGCAATTCCCGTCATCTCCAGAAGTTTCAACGCGCGATCTCGACTCGAGTCAGCTTTGATTCGGGAAATATCCGCGAGCAAGTAGTATGCTCCATCGGGAATGGTTGGATTCAATCCCACTTTCGCCAATGAGTTACAAATCATATCGCGTTTTATACGATGGTCATCGCGAAGTTCGTGATAGTGTTCAGGTGTCAATTCCATCAATCCTTGCGCCACTCCCGCCTGAAGCGGAGCTGGAGCACAGACATACACAAGATCACTAATATGACCAATCGCCGCAGTAATCTGAGCCGGAGCGATCGTGTAACCGATACGCCAACCAGTTATACTAAATGTTTTTGAAAATCCTCCTACCACCACGGTGCGGTGGCGAAGTTCAGGAATCGACAAGGGAGAGACATGAGTTCCAGAATAAACAAAGTACTCATAGATTTCATCAGAGAAAATAATCAGATTGTACTTTTCTGCCACCGAGCCAATACGTAGAAGTTCTTCACGAGTAAAGACTTTTCCACAGGGATTCGAAGGGGTATTTATAAGTATCGCTTTTGTTTTTGGGGAAACCGCATGGATGAGTTGTTCGTCAGTAAATTCCCAAGTCGGTTCCGCAAGCCGAACGTAGCGAATGCCAATTCCCGCAGACTGAAGAGTCGATACGTGATAGCCATAATAGGGTTCAAACACAATGACTTCATCGCCTTCATCTAACAGCGACATGATCGCGGAATAGAGCGCACCAGTGGCGCCACCAGTGACGACAATTTCCGTGTCAGGATCCACAGTAACGCCTTTATCGCGAAATTCTTTTGCGGCGATTGCTTCGCGGAGGGGAGTAATTCCGTCGTGGCGAGTGTAACTGTTATGCCCAGAGTAAAGTGCATCTCGGGCACCGT
Organism: Fibrobacter succinogenes; assembly: GCA_020726425.1. Classification (GTDB taxonomy): domain Bacteria; phylum Fibrobacterota; class Chitinivibrionia; order Chitinivibrionales; family Chitinivibrionaceae; genus JAIFMU01. The sequence continues at coordinate 1,066 of DYSA01000205.1, forward strand.
CGAGAACTGTTCGTGGGGTTTCAGTATCGCACACACCTTGAGAAAGATTAATTCCTCCTGCAGCGCGACAAGCGAGTGACATTGCTCTAATTTCAGATTGGGTGATTTGTGCACTTCGACGGCTTAATTGAATCATAATCATGCTCCTTTTTGGACAAGGAAAATAGATTATGAGTCGATTATTTCAGAAGAGAATCAAAGGGTATCGATAAGTTCTTTTAGTTCTAACAGGCGGAACGGTTTGTTGAGAACAGCCGTAAAACCTTCAGTTTGTGATTGTTCCATATCCTCTTCATCGAGAAAACCCGATGCGAGCACCGCTTTTAAATCAGCGTGAACTCTTTTAAGTTCGTGAAACAATTCGATCCCACTCATGTTGGGCATGTGACTGTCTACAATTGCAAGATCAATCAGATCCCGATTATCAGTGAAAAAAGAGAGTGCTTCTGATCCATTTGAAAATGCGGATACTTCGCACCCCAATTTTTTCAGAATCAGCGTTGTTGTCATGCGCACAACAGTTTCATCATCAACCAGTAAAATATGATGGTTACTCATGATATTTTTTCCCAAAGTAGAAGAGTTATTACAGTAAGAGTACCACTTAGTAAAAAACAAAGCTATACTTTTCTGAATACGAAAGCGTTCAGATGATCCGCTTATCAGAAAAGAGGCCACCGATGAAATATTCGATCGTAACACTTCCCTGCGAAGATGAAAAAAAGGTCAAGCTTCTGGCGCGAGTTGTTCAATCGAAAGCAGTTGGCGTATCGTTCACCGAACTAACTACAAGACTTCAGTTTGAAGAATTTTATGTCGCTCGGGGACTAAGTGCAAACCAGTGCGACATTCTTCGGCAACAGCTCAATGATCTAGGTGCTCAGTATCGGGTTGAACAAGAAAAAGAAGAAGCACCCGCAGAAATGATCGTTCCCGTACCAAAACCTGTCATTAAAGTACATCCTGTAACTACATCAGTTACAACAAAAATTGAACATTTCAGTAGTCTCGTCCCCGAACCACCACAAAAAAACCGAGTCGTTATTCCCGCAGTCTCGATTCTGGTAATCGTTGCGACACTTCTTGCAATTGGCTTGATCCTTTTAAACGCACCGGAGCGCAAAACATTGGAAATTGAAGGTGTCGCTTTTTCAGAAAATGGCACAGCAACACCACCCTCTTCAGAACCTTCACCGCCGGGGGAATCGAAAGAGGAGAAAGAGTCGCGGAAATATCTCGATTCCGCGGATCAGAAATGTGTCTCAGGAGGAACAGATACGGAGCAGATGTATCGATTCGCTCTTTCGTACAATCGCAATAATAAAAATGCCTGGTTCGGCCTTCTCAACTGTTTCCGTTCGACTGGGCGCGAAGAGGAAGCTTCAAAAATTGAGCAAGAGATGATTAAACAGTTTGGCGAGAATGTCCTCTCACCGAAACTGTTCCCACTAGAATTTGGCAAGGTCGAAGTGCTTACGGTATCTGGCTCTGGGGCATCAGTAGTTCTCTTGACGGCGAAAGAAAATCTCTCGTTGTACAGCGATCTTTTCCAACTTTCACGGCGCTATTCAGCCATGGGAACGTACACTTCCGTAAGAATACTCGTAAAACGTCCCGATGGAACAGGACTTTTCCTAACCCTTTCTCCCATTGGATGTATGTCCTATGAAGAGTTCTCAAAGAATGCAATTATCGAAAAGATCTAAGAACTTGATGATTTTTCATTCTCTATGAAAGCCCTTGCACCTCATTGACATGAATGCTATTATTACCCTTTAGCGGAGGATGCGTATGGGCTGGCGAAAAAAAAGAGAGTTACTATCAAAATTCGAAACTCTGATTGCAGTTTGTGAACAGGCAACCTCTATTTTTGATCATACGTTTTCTCAATATCTTCTGAATTCTCACGATGGCCAATTTCTCTTTGGAATTGATTCAATTCACAAATGCAAAAACGAATCAAATATTTGCGTCGAAGGAGTTCGAACTGCACTCTATTCGTCATCATTTCCCACGGTTCGCGATGAACTCATGGTGGTAGCTCGATCAATCGATTTAATCGTGGAAGATATCGCTCACGTTTTCTACCATATTCACAACCATTCTCTCGAAACATCAATTTACTCATTAGATATCTATAGCACTCTAAAAGAGCAGGTTAAAGAGTGCATCGTTTCAACAATTGCCCTGTGCCATCAGTTTACGTTGCAAACTGTGGATCGTTCGATAATTTCTGAATTTGTCGTGGTCGTTTCTGCAAAAAAAGATCTGGCTAATCGCACCGAAGATGAAATTATCAAATCTCTTTTTAGCAGTGCACCTTCCGGGGAAATAAAACTGGAGCAGAGTGAAATTGTTTCAAAATTGACTCAAATAACCCAACGTTGCATGAGACTCTCAAATCAAATTGAAATTCTCATACTCACTGAAAATGAATAACGAATAAGGATTCACCCATGGAAGAACCACATATCCATACCGCCGCTCTTATTAGTAGCGACCCGAAGATTATTGAACAGGTTCAGCGCGCCTTTCATATCCACGAAGTTCTCGATGTCATAGCGACTAAAGACAAAGCGGATATGTTATCCATTGAACTTCCGGAACTGATCATTATCGATTTTACCGACTGGGATTTGGCATTTACTGTTTTGGACCGGATTATCGAAGACCCGTGGCTTCACTACCAAAACATTATCACCGTAAGCAGTAGCTATGAAGTCGCTCACCGGATCGAAGGTCACCGAGCGGTCAGTATGATTGCGGCGGTTTCTCGCTACGATATCGAAAAAGATCTCCCCATTCTCCTGAACCTATTGCGAAAAAACCAGAATCTTCTCTATCATCGCGGATATGAAACGACGATTTCCGATCATATTTCGGGGAAATATACGGTGTCGAACTCTCTTCTCGAAATCGAAGCACTGATCAATCTCACCTGTTCTTATCTGTTCAACACCAATAAAATCAATGTTTCTCGTCGCAATCGACTCAAAGTTGCGCTGACAGAACTCTTAGTAAACGCCCTTGAACACGGAAACTGTGGGATCGGGTTTGAAGAGAAAGCTACATGGCTTGAATCAGGAAAAAAGATCACCGATTTGATTAAAATGAAACTGACAGACGAAACCGTTGCAGCGCGAGAAATTCACTTCACCTACGAAATTAATCGCGACTATTCAGATTTTGTAATCGAAGATGGCGGTGAAGGATTTGATTGGAATCACTATTTGCATCCCGATGAAGAGGCGGTGTATACCACGGTAAGTGGCCGCGGAATTGTGATGGCGCGATCTTCGACGGCGCGACTGGAGTTCAATAAAAAAGGGAATCGAGTTCGCTGTTCCATTGATCACCAAGAGCCGATCAGCAACACCTACCCCGCCGTTCTCGCTCACCTTGTGCCCGAAGATATTATCGAAGGAACCACGATTCTTCGCCAAGGAGACAGCAGTACCTATCTCTATTTTATCTGTCGTGGACGATATTTGGTGACCGTTGATGACAAGCCCGTTTCGATTTTGACTCCCGACGATATTTTCATGGGAGAGATGTCATTTTTGTTGAATGGTCACCGAAGTGCAACAGTGACAGCTCTGTCAAACGGCCAAGTGATTCGAATCAGCAAAAAAGAGTTTATTTCAGTGATTCGAAAATATCCCCACTACACACTCTATCTCGCAAGACTTTTAGCTCGAAGAGTGAACCAATCGAACGGGTAGGTAATCTGTTTTGACTGTGGCTAATCCAGCGATCTTCGATTGAGGATCGCTTTTTGTTTTTCAAAGAGTAAGAGAGTAAGAGAGTAAGAGAGTAAGAGAGTAAGAGAGTAAGAGAGTAAGAGAGTAAGAGAGTAAGAGAGTAA
>DYSA01000206.1 GCA_020726425.1 Fibrobacter succinogenes
TTGGAACGAGTTCTGGAGCAAACTTTAGATTAGGAAACCACCTGAGTAGTTACAGCCGTAGAAAGTCTACCGCTTTTATCAAAAAAAACACAAGAAGAGAGTTGGGGTAATACAGAATCAGATTGTGAGAGAAGAATTGCGAATGATCATAATTGAAGGTCGAATTGTGTTGATAAATTTGAATATACTCAACGCAAAATGGGGAATTCCCGGCCGGAAATTCCCCACGAAGATCTTACGTAAGAGCTGCGCTTATGCCGTAACTGTTGCTTCCGCAGGAACGACGCTAACATACTTTCTGTCCGCTTTTGTACGGAACTCTACAGTTCCTTCTACTTTAGCAAAAAGAGTATCGTCATTACCACGACCAACGTTGGTTCCTGGATGAACTTTTGTACCACGCTGACGGATAATAATCGCGCCCGCTTTGATATTTGATCCACCAGAGACTTTAACGCCAAGCATTTTGGCTTTACTGTCGCGACCATTGGTCGTCGAACCTTGTCCCTTTTTATGAGCCATTTAAATTCTCCTCGTAATTACGCGTTAATCGCGGTAATCTTGATTTTAGTGAAATCTTGTCTGTGACCATTTTTGCGTTTGTAATCTTTACGACGCATTTTCTTCATAACAAGAACTTTTTTGTCACGACCATGCTCTACGATTTCTGCAGTAACTGAAACGCCTGCAACAACCGGTGTACCAACTTTGATCGTATCGCCTTCTCCAACGAGAAGTACACGGTCAAGAGTGATCACTGATCCTGCTTCGCCATCTACCAACGGAATCGAAAGCACATCGCCTGCAGCAACTTTATACTGAAAGCCGCCCTGTTCAACGATTGAAAACATTGTGCTGTTCTCCTTAACGGAACTGTATTTATCCAAAAGACGCTCAAATATACCAAAAACACACGACTAAAATCAACACCTATATGTGTTTTTCCGTAATCACTGTATTTTGTCCAATAACTCGTACTTCAAATTCATCCTGTTCGAGATCATTTTCGACCGTGATTCTCAACTGGAATTTGTGTGCGCTTTCGAGCTGAGCAATCATATCACCTTCATTTTGAAGCAGATAGTCAGCAACAGTTTGAGAGACGGAGATATTCAAATGCTTCGGAAGATCACTATCTGCTTCGGCGCGGTGCAACCAGCGTTCGATCCGTGTCGATACGGTCGCCGGCGAGAAAACGCGTCCAAGGCCATTACAGGAAGGACAAACATTGGTCAATTGCTCCTGAAGTTCAGGGCGAACGCGCTTGCGAGTCACTTCCATAAGGCCAAATTTCGACAGCGCAGTATGCGATGTCGTTGTAGGATCTTTTTCCAAAAGTTCATGCATAAGGTTTTCAACTTTGCGCTGATTCTTAGGATTTCTCATATCGATAAAGTCGATTACGATAATCCCACCAATGTCGCGAAGTCTCAACTGGCGAGCGATCTCATAACACGCTTCAATATTGGTTTGGAAAACGGTTTCTTCAAGATTTTTGTCACCGGTATTGCGACCGGTGTTGATATCAATCGCCAAAAGTGCTTCAGCGTGATCGAAAAACAGGTATCCTCCGTTTTTCATCCACACTTTGCGTTTGAGTGTACGGTCGAGTTCCCGTTCAATATCAAATGCATCAAAAAGAGGAATTTCACTTTCATAGAACGCAACACGTTCAACCATACCCGGAGAAAATTTTTCAAGGTAGGCGATAATTTCATCGTAATCATCTGAATCATCAGTGATAACTTCTTCTACTTCATCAGAAAAAAGATCGCGAATCACCTGAGTGGTAATTCCTCGTTCTTTAAAGAGAAGTTTTGGGCCGTTGCCCGTAAGAGCTTCGCGCTGAACCTTGTGCCACTGCGACACGAGATCTTTGAGTTCTGTAAGAATATGTTCACCGGGAACTTCAAGGCCAATTGTGCGAACAATACAGCCAAGTCCTTGAGGAAGCATATCGCGAACCATCCGTTTGATTTTACGGCGAGCATCTTCATCGTCAGATTTTTTTGACACACCAATCAAATTTGAATCCGGAACAAGAACAACAAAGCGACCGGCCAACGAAATCTGAGTGGTAACCTTCGGACTTTTATTGCCAATTGGTTCCTTGGTGATCTGAACAAGAATCTGCTGACCCTCTTCAAGAACAGTTTCAATTGGTACGCGAGCGATGCGGCCACGTTTGTTTTTGTTACTGCGATCGAGTTGACGTTCATACTCTTCGAATACTTCACTCTCTTCGTCAGGAATCGGAAGAAGCGAAGGATCGATATCCGAAATGTGGAGAAATGCACTCTGTCCGGTGCCGATATCTACGAACGCAGACTGAATTCCCGGAACAATTTTGTCGATTCGACCACGGTAGATATTCCCGAGGGTACGTGTGTTATCTGGCTGTTCAATAACCAGTTCCACAACACGAGCATCTTCGAGAACTGCGGCGCGTTTTTGGGTAGCAGTAGAGCTTAAAATGATCTGTTTTTTAGTCATAGAAACCTGTTTTTCTCTCATGTATAGTTTAACGCGCTAAAATAGATCATTCCAGTACAGTAGTGAGACGGGAATCTCGGTATCAACAGAGGGACGCACCACTCAAACGAGTAAAAGCGAAGTTTCCCCCGCTCTTACACATTGCAAATAGTGACAGTCTTATTTCATCACGACTAATTTTGAAGCAGCAACTCGAGCCCCTTCAACGCTGATGATCACCATTCCCGAAGCAATAGAACCAATCCCCGTTTCAACTGAACCTGCAGACGTGATTTCAAGAGAACGAGCTTGAAGCACTCGCCCTTGAATGTTTCTCACCACCAACCGATAGGTTCCCGGTTCGTGGATAGTCACAGATTTACCATTGCCTAAAATCTCTATCTGGCTTGAATTACTCTGTTTCGATTCTTTCACAATACCAACAGAACCATTCGACAATGTAGTCTCAGTCTTCGAGGTAGTGGTCCCATTCTTGATTTTTGTGGTCGTTACTTTTATCAACGTATCCGGCCCTGAAACCGAAGAGCGATACTCAACTTCCACGGTAATCAACGTGTCTTTCACTGGACCGGTATCACCACCTGCTTTTTTCCAGACTGAAGCTACCCCAGGAACATCGGAAGCATTTGCATACCAGCCATTCGTCCACAGTTCGCCCTGATACAAAACAACCGTTGTCGTTGGGTACACTTTTGCAACCCATGCATCTGCCGTTCCACCAGTTTGACCGGGAATCTTCGTAAATGCCGCAGAAACACTGTGGTTTTCACTAATCCCGGGGAACTGAATAGACACCACAGGCCCGTGATTTACTCCATCAATCAGAACAGAATCAACATAATAGCCCGATGACGCCTTAATAGAAACGGCTCCTTTATAACCAGCTTTCAGAGAAACAGCGCCATCCGGCGTAACCGAACCATTCTGTCCCGCCGACGCAGTAATCGAGTAGGTTGCTCCCCCAGATGGAATCCACGGGCGTTTGGTATCAAAGGATTTCAGTTGATCGAGGAACCACCCCTGATCTCCCTTGGTCGGTTCGGACGTCGAATTCGTATAGTCCGTTCCATCGGCAAGACCTTTTCCGACGAGAAAGCCGATAAACCCAATCCCTGTAAAATCTTGTGGATGAGCAAAGAAATAGGGGAAGAAGGTATCTTCATACTGACCATTTCCCACTTCGTTGGTTGAGTTTGCAGAACCCTTATTCGGAAGTCCCATGTGGCCAACTGAAATCTGCCACCCCAAAAGAGGAAGTTCCACACCTTTACCGAGGATTTCACACCAGCGAAGCCATTTCTTCATCTGGTCATCATCCCAATAGTAATAATCTCCTTTGTCGCCGTTTACTTTCCACCACCCCGCATCATATCCATTTTTCTCGACACCAATGAAATCTCCTTTTGAAAAGTCAGATCTCGGCAAAAGCTTTTTCGCGAATGCGAGATTCATCTCCGCAGAAAGCTCACACGCTTTCATGCTCCAATCAGCAAAACCAACAGCACCACTGGTTTGGTACTCTTTTGCCACAAGGTTATTCGCGTCAATTGACCAGAATGACATCAGTATTCCGGCGTAAGCATCAGGAGCGTAGTGTTTAATGTGAGCAATAATTGCCTGAGGAAGATTGCTTATTTTGTTGTCAAAACCTTTGAGATGATCGTAACCAAGATCATTGAGATGAGCCACATTCTGCAAAAAAGAAGATCCCGTATCACTCTGATTATTCTGAAGAACATACCCCCACGTGTCAGGTTCAATCACCCACGTTGATTTTTTCCCGTTTGCGTACTGAGCCACCACGCGAAGTGACTCAAAGAACTGCTTCATCTTGCTGCTATTTGAACCGATCTCTTTCAGCGCAGCCGCCCCACCCTCTTCTTGGAGCATATAAACCACATACGCAGCTTCGGCCCCAACCTTGCTTTTGCTCTGTAGTGTATAGTTTCGATTTTGACTGAACGACCACGAGATCCGATTGGCATTCGTGTCGACACCACCATTGATATAGATATAACGATAGTCAACCTTGATTCCTCGATCAACAATCGCCTCTTTCAAACGACTGTTGCAATACTCCGCATCGTCGTTCACCAAGCCAAACTTGACATCATTCCAACCTGCAGGAGGCGTATCCCACCCCGCCGAATACAAATTCCCCACAAGCAACGCTAACACCACAACAACCCGAACCATCGAAACCTCCCTCGACACACCTGTTCTCACATTTACCCTATTTACAAAAGTAATATAGCCACAAATTACTGCATTGCTATGATTTTATACACACATCAACATTCTCTTATTTTTATGAAATTATCTTTATCAAAATCTAGATGACAGGCAATTGTAAATACTCAGGTGTTAGCGGGGGACAAAAACTCGCTTCAGCACTCGTTCCCAGCG
>DYSA01000207.1 GCA_020726425.1 Fibrobacter succinogenes
ATATACTATTCCATCCCGCCGGTTAATAATCAGCAGTTTATATTCTAACTTTTTGAGTCTAATTATCAATAAAATTAATTAGACCAAAATCAAAGAACTAAGATAACTTTCGCTCGAAATGATCGGGTAATCAAAAAGCCCCCGAACTTCCGTCCGAGGGCTTAATCATTTACAGCGATTCAATCAAAATCAGTCGAACATCGAGATCCGTTTTGAATGGCTGTTATCGTGGAACATCTTACGACGTGCCGCACGATGATAATCCTGAATTGGCTTAACTGTGTAGTCAGCTTTGTTCAGGGAATCAAGTGCCGATACTGCCGCCTGAGCCGCTTCGATAGTTGTTACATACGGGATTCCCATTGCAACTGCCGCAGAACGGATCGGTTTCGAATCGATCAGAGCTTTCTGGCCTTCAGGAATATTGATCACCAATGAGAAATGTTTCCCTTTGATCAGATCAACAACATCCGGTTTGCCTTCGCCGATTTTCGAAACGGCAATCGTTGGAACGCCATTCGAACGCATTGCTTTCGCAGTTCCTTCGGTCGCATAGATATTGAATCCAAGCTCGTGAAGTTTTTTCACCATGAACACGATGTTTCGACGCATTGTGTCACGAACTGAAATGAACACGTTTCCGCTGCGAGGAAGTTTGTTGTACGCCGCTTCCTGAGCTTTCGCGAAAGCAATACCGAAATCTTTGTCGATTCCCATAACTTCACCAGTCGATTTCATCTCAGGGCCGAGAATGATTTCCGCACCAGGGAATTTGTTAAACGGAAGAACTGCTTCTTTAACCGCGAAGTAATCCATTTCGATTTCAACTGCTTCATCGATATCTTTCAGAAGAACGCCGGTCATACATTTCGCCGCGATTTTCGCCCATGGAATACCGGTCGCTTTTGACACGAACGGAACCGTACGAGACGCACGTGGGTTCACTTCGAGAATGTAAATATCGTTACCATCAATCGCGAACTGAATGTTCAACAGACCAACAACTTTAAGCTCTTTTGCGATCGCCTTGGTGATATCACCAATCTGAGCAACCAGTTTTGAAGAGAGCGTATGCGGTGGAAGTACACACGCCGAGTCACCGGAGTGAACTCCCGCTTCTTCGATATGTTCCATAACTCCACAGATCATTGTTTCAGTTCCATCAGAAACCGCATCAACGTCAACTTCGATCGAGTCACCAACGAATTTGTCGATCAGAACCGGACGGTTTTCACCAGCCGCTTTTGCTTCCATGACAAATTTGTCAAGACCATCCGCCGAGTGAACGATACGCATTCCGCGTCCACCAAGAACAAATGAAGGACGAAGGAGAACAGGGAAACCGATTCGGTTTGCAATCGTAAGAGCTTCTTCAGGAGTATTTGCCATTCCGTTTGCAGGCTGACGAATGCCGAGTTTCTTACACATTGCCGAGAATCCATCACGATCTTCCGCACGGTCGATCGATTCAACTGAAGTTCCGATGATCGGAGCACCAGCCGCTTTGAGTCGAGCTGCAAGATTGAGTGGAGTCTGACCACCGAACTGAACGATCACGCCGTTAGGTTTTTCGTGATCGATGATGTTCATAACATCTTCGAAAGTCAGCGGTTCAAAGTAGAGTTTGTCCGAAGTATCATAGTCAGTCGAAACCGTTTCTGGATTCGAGTTCACCATGATCGATTCGTAACCGAGTTCCGCAAGAGCATACGAAGCCTGACAACAACAGTAGTCAAATTCGATTCCCTGACCGATACGGTTTGGTCCACCACCAAGAATAATTACTTTTTTCTTGTCGTTGACCATTGACTCATTTTCAGTTTCGTAGGTCGAATAGTAATACGGAGTGTACGCTTCGAACTCAGCCGCACAGGTATCAACCAGTTTGTACACCGGTGTAATATCAGCCGCTTTACGAATATCACGGATTTTGAACTCATCGGTTCCGGTGAGAATCGCGATCTGAGCGTCAGAGAATCCGTACTCTTTGATTTCTCGGAACAGTTCAGTCTGTTCAGCTTTTGGAGCCGTGAGAAGAGCCGGAGTGATCCGTTTCTCCATGTTCACGATGTCGAGCATATTGTTGAGGAACCACGGATCAACTTTAGTGATCGCGAAAATCTCTTCAACAGAAATGTTTTTATCCATAGCCGCACGGATTAGGTAGATTCTTTCTGAAGAAAGTCCAACCAGTGCATCTTTAATTTCTTGAACACTCATAGAATCGTACTTGTACGCTTCGTATCCCTTATGTCCAGTTTCAAGTCCGCGAAGACCTTTCTGGAGAGATTCTCTGAAGGTACGGCCGATCGCCATGGTTTCTCCAACGGCTTTCATCTGAACACCAAGACGCGAATCCGCATCAGGGAATTTTTCGAATGCAAACCGTGGGATTTTTGTAACTACATAGTCGATTGAAGGTTCAAACGACGCTGGAGTTTCTTTGGTGATATCGTTCTGAATCTCGTCGAGCGTGTAACCAACCGCAAGAAGTGCCGCGAATTTCGCAATCGGGAATCCGGTTGCTTTCGATGCAAGAGCAGACGAACGGCTTACACGTGGATTCATTTCGATTACGATCATACGACCAGTGTCCGGTTCAACTGCGAACTGAACGTTTGATCCACCTGTTTCAACACCGATTTCACGCATAACCGCGATTGCCGCATCACGCATTTTCTGGTACTGACGGTCGGTCAGAGTCTGAGCAGGCGCAACTGTGATTGAGTCACCAGTGTGGATTCCCATAGGATCGAGGTTTTCGATCGAACAGATAATTACCACGTTATCTTTTTTGTCGCGCATTACTTCGAGTTCATACTCTTTCCATCCGAGAATCGATTCGTCGATCAGAACTTCGCCGGTAGGTGAGTTGTGAAGACCTTTTTTGATAATCTCTTCGAAATCTTCAGGAGTATACGCGATCCCGCCGCCGGTTCCACCCATGGTGAACGAAGGACGACAGATACAAGGGAAACCAAGATCATTAGCAACTTCCCAAGCTTCTTCGAGCGTATAGATAAACTGAGCGCGAGGCATATCGAGACCAATACGTTCCATCGCCTGTTTGAATTTCGAACGGTCTTCCGCCGCTTCGATCGCTTCAACATTAGCACCGATCATCTCCACGTTATAGCGGTCGAGAACTCCGCGTTTGTGAAGTGCCATCGCCGTGTTGAGCGCGGTCTGTCCACCCATAGTTGGGAGAATCGCGTCGGGACGTTCTTTGATAATGATCTTTTCAACGCAGTCAGGAGTAACCGGTTCGATATAGGTTTTGTCAGCCATATCAGGGTCGGTCATGATTGTCGCAGGGTTTGAGTTCACAAGAACAACTTCGTACCCTTCAGCTTTGAGCGCTTTACACGCCTGAGCTCCCGAATAGTCAAATTCACACGCCTGACCGATAATGATCGGGCCGGATCCAATAATCAGAATTTTATGTATATCAGTTCTTTTTGGCATTTTTCCCTCTTATTTTTTCGCTTTAAATGTTTCGATAAGATCAATGAACTCACGGAACAGGTAGCCAGAATCGTGAGGGCCAGGTGATGCTTCAGGGTGGTACTGCACCGAGAAGTATCCTTTGTCTTTGTTTGCAATACCAGCACAAGTAAAGTCGTTGATATTGGTGTGGCTTTCAACCACATCAAGACCTTCGAGCGATTTCATGTCGGTACAGTAACAGTGGTTCTGAGCGGTAATTTCGATCACGCGGTTATCGTTGTTACGGATCGGATGGTTTCCGCCGTGGTGACCAAATTTGAGTTTGTACGTTTTTCCACCGAGAGCGATGGTTAAAAGCTGGTGACCAAGACAGATTCCAAAGAGAGGAAGTTTGCCGAGAAGTCCGCGGATCGTGTCCTGAACATAGGTCACCGCAGCAGGGTCGCCAGGGCCGTTTGAAAGGAAAACACCGTCAGGATTTTTCGCAAGAATCTGTTCAGCTGTATAAGAAGCTGGAACAACTGTAACGTTACAACCGAGATTTGCAAGGATGCGAAGAATGTTGCTCTTTACACCACAGTCGATTGCGACTACGTTGTATTTCGGTTCTGCAGTTACTGGGCGACCGTGAGTTCCTGCGAACACATATTCAGCCTTACAGGTAACATCTTTAACTGAGTCAACACCGCCGGTTCCTTCCCAGTCGGAAGCGCGTTTTGCGAGAGCCGCAAAGTCAGGAGTTGTTTCAGAAGCAACGATAACCGCTTTCATAGATCCAGCCAAACGAATGTGGCGAGTCAATGCGCGAGTGTCGATTCCTTCAACACCAACAACATTGTGCTGTTTCAGGTAATCACCGAGAGACATAACTGAAGTAAAGTTTGAAGGATACTTACACGCTTCTTTTACGATAAATCCTTCAACATGAACCTTTTCAGATTCAGCATCTTCGAGATTTACACCGTAGTTACCAATCTGCGGATAGGTCATACACACCATCTGGCGGTTGTACGACGGGTCAGTCAGAATCTCCTGATACCCGGTAATACTGGTATTGAATACCACTTCGCCCAGTGCTTCGCCGGTTGCTCCAAACGAACGACCTTCGAACACTTTTCCGTCTTCAAGAACTACATAGCCTTTCAAATCAAGACCTCTCACTTCTTTGATTTTGGGCAAAAAAAAAGATGTCACTCTTTTCTTTGCTCTATGGAAAATTCATTATTTCAACGACAATTGTGCGTAAACTGGTCGAATATACTTTCCGGCATGAAGATCTGGAAGAGATGGTTTTGGAAAGATATCCTTAATGCTAGACCACTCGCTTAAACAGACGGCTTTAGAGACATTTTTTTACCCGATTGCCCAGTTGAGGCAAGAGTTTCGATTCGGCAAACTAAAGCCACAGGCCTCAAGCTACAAGTTGAAAATCC
>DYSA01000208.1 GCA_020726425.1 Fibrobacter succinogenes
CACTACACCAGTATACCACTTTTTGTAAAATGTGCTAGGGTGCGTAACATCAGATACTCGATTAGATTGTCAAACGAGGCAGGTATGCCGAGTTCATGGACGATTTGATTACCTGATCGAACACAAAGTTTCCACGTCCGTTTTGAGTCCTCAAGGCCAATAAATACCGGTTGACCTTTGACTCGATATTCAATCATCTGTTTCATAAGATCCTCCTTTGAATAACCCTACTTGGAAGTATATTCAGAATCTATGAGAGTACCTACTATTAACATAGTAACCACGGTAAGTGCTTACCGTGTCCGCCGCATAGGACGGTTTTGGAAGAAACTTCGTCGAATAGCTTAAGGGTGATCATTGGCGTAGTAGAACTGGACTTTCAATGGAAAAAATCGATATTTTTGCTTAAGAATATGCTTTCTCATCCGATATATTAAGTATGGAAAATGAGAATGGACGCTCAACAAAGCCACAAACATCAGGGGAAGGATGCCCACCATGGACAATCAAGAACAAATCAGAGAAATCGTCAAGTACCAGCAATATCTGGCGCGAATCACCCATACAGAAATCGATATCGATACCGCAGCACAACTCTGGATCATAAAATTTGCCCGAGCGTGGCGCAAACTTCACACCTACCCCATGACCGAAAACCGATAAAAATCATCATACAAAAAAGCCCCGACCTTCAACGCGAAGATCGGGGCTTTTTTTGTTAACGGGAGACTCAAAAGTACTCCCAAATAATTTGATTTACTTTTTCAGAACATAAATTTCATCGACATTATGAATAATCGACTGAAGATACCCGAGATTCCCGGTCAACTGAATATTTCCAAATCGATTTTGAATCCCCAGAATAACCTCTTTCAATGGCATATACACCGTATGACACTGCTCCATTTCGATCTGTTGCCATTCATCATATAGAGCTTTTCGTTTGGTGACATCCATTTCCGTAGCTGCTTTTTCGAAAATCTCGATAATGCGTTTTTCATAGTCGCGATCTTCTTTGGAAATTTCTTCGCCCGCTTCAGTTTTTCGCTGAGGATTTTCGTTATATCTGAACGAATTTGAACACCAACTGCTTTTACCAAAATGAGGATCGTTGATTCCACCCATTGCAAAGGCTACTACATCCCAGTTGAAGGTATTTGAAGTTCGCTCTATCAATGTGTTAAACTCAATCAGGTCGAGATGCACCTTAATACCGAGATTTTCAAGATCCTTGCGAACAATCGAGTATGTGTCTTCTATCAGTTTTACACCCGCCGAAGTAGTCAAAGTAAATTCAACCTGATTCCCCTCTGAATCTTCGCGAACTCCATCGCCATTGCGGTCGATCATACCAATCGACGTGAGAAGCGAATCTGCCAATTTCGGATCAAAGTTGTAGTGACGCGCTTCTGTATTGTGGAACTTTCCTTTATGAGTGCCCCACACTCCTGCAGGTGGATATGCTAGTCCGTTATAAATAATTTTCTGTATTTCATCATAGGAAATTGCAGCGGCACACGCCTGGCGGAACTCTTTTGTTCTAAACCACTTTTGTTTTTTAGGATCGAGATAAGGCTTTCCTTTTTCATCAACCTGATTGTTCTGGTTGAACGTAAAGAAAGGATCGTACCACGAAGGGCCCACGCGAAGCACTGAAAAGTTTTTCTCCAGTTCCATAGGTTTGAGAATTGGGTAGTCAGATCCTTGAATCACCAGCTGGTCAATCTCGCCGCTCTTGAATTTCAACATCTGCTGATTAGGTTCTTTTACAATAACAAGATTTACCGCATCGAGATAAGGAAGTTTGTTTCCCGCGGAATCAGATTTTCTGTAAAGAGGATTGCGTTCCAGAAGAATACGTTGACCAAGTTCAACTTTTTTGAGAATAAATGGTCCCGTCCCCACGACATCTTCCGGTTTGGCCCCATTTGACAACGTTGCTTCGAGCGTTCCATCGGCGGCGGCTTTTCCATATTTGTGTTTGGGCATAATCGATACGCCTGCCACAGTAAGGAATGGTGCAAATGGTTCAGGTAGAGTAAATTGAACAGTATAGTCATCGATCTTTGTAATTGCAATTTTCTTGTCATTTACTCGGAAATTGTAGTTCAGAGGTGAACGAAGTTTTTCATTGTAGATAACATCATTGAACGTAAACAATACATCATCGGCGGTCATTTTTACCGAGTCAGAAAAGAGTACATCTTGACGAAGTTTAAATGTCCACACAAGCCCATTCTCAGAAACCACCCAACTCTCGGCGAGATTAGGTTTATACTCAAGAGTCACGGGGTCAGTGGTGATCAATCCTTCGTAGATATACCCCATCACATCCTGAGAATAGCCAGAACTTGAAAGTGCCGGACAAAATCCATCGGGATCAGAAGCAAGTGGAAGATTGATTGTTCCACCGTAGGTTCCAATTGTCGGTTTATATGCACGGCCTATTGAATCAAGTTGGGCCAACGTATACTCTTTTGCAGTGGTCGCAGTAACTTTCCCCGATTTCCCACAACCAGAAATCAGTGCCAATGCTGCAGTTGTCAAGAAAATGCCTGCGGTTTGATGTTTCATGTAAATCTCCTTAGTTTTTTGCGAGTAATCCCTATCCGATTTAATATCTGAAGGATTCAGTAGTACTAAAATAGTATATTTGACCAAAACTTGGCGAAGAGGTTCGAAATGAAACGAATTATCCTATCTATGGCGATCTTTCCACTTCTTCTTTCAGCAGCTCAGAAGCAACCGAAAGAAGACCAACCGTGGTATGAACTCATTAAAGAGATCAAATATAAACCGACTACAGAAAAGCAGATAGACTCACTGAGACAACTTCATTCGGTACAGAAGTTGGTAAAAACTAAATCAGTGCCGACGAAACTTCCTCAAAAAACAATGGGCGTGTATTCTCTTGATTGGGGAAATTTTAATGCCGGATATGCGGTTATCGAAGACTGGCGCGATCAAGATCATTTCTATGTGGGAGCGAAAGCTGCAACAAACAAATTTATTTCCAGCCTTCGCGGAGGAAAATATAAAGTTCGTGACTGGGTTCTCAGTGTCGGTGATGCAACCGGATTCTACCCTCATTTCTTTGAACAACACATCGTCGAAGGCACCTACACCAAAGACCGGTGGAACGTCTATGATCACAAAAACAAAAAAGTCTATGGTGTCGATGGCGACGAAGCGAAATCAGAGACACTAAAACCATACAGTGATAATTATCTCAGCATATTGTTTAATCTTCGCAATAGCAAGATGAAAATTGGCGACACACTCTATTTTCCTACTTTTGTTCACGAAAAAAACTGGGATATAAGATGTGTAGTTCTCGGTCGCGAAGTAGTTACAGTTCCGGCGGGAACATTCAACACAATCAAAGTTCAACCAATTCTGGTTGGAAATGGTCAGGGATTCAACTCCAAGGACAAAATGTATCTCTGGTTCACAGACGATTCACGGCGAGTATTGGTAAAAGGACAATCGAAAGCGAGAATTGGTCATATTTATGCAAAACTCTATCACCTTGAGACCAACTAGATGAGTATCGACTACGACCTTTTTCAATTCTTAAATGGGAATTTGCACTTTCCTCTTCTCGACACGGTCATGGTGTTTCTCACAGATTCTGATCGTGTTATGCAGGGGACAGTACTCGCAATGGTGATCTATTTGATTTTCCAAAAAGGGTCAAAACAGGCGTGGCTATTTGTACTCGGTGCCGTTATCGCCTTTGGAATCGCTGATTCACTTGCATACAGAGTATTGAAACCGTTCTTTGGGCGAGTTCGCCCTGCCAATCCAGCCTATTTTCTCGATGGAGTCAATCATTTTCTTATGCATTCCCGTCTTCTTCTTGGGCAAAATGGTGGATTCTCGACACCGTCTAATCACGCGGCAAATATGTTTGCGCAAGCCACATATTGGTCGCTTATTTATCCCAAGTGGGCCAAAATTCTCTTTCCTGTTGGATTTCTAATTGCCTACACCAGAATCTACGTGGGCGTTCACTACCCATTTGATATTTTTCTCGGCGCAGTGCTCGGTTCTGCCACGGCGATTGGAATCTATCTCATTCTTCGGAAAACGCCACTCAAATTCCCACATTGATACTCAACAACTCAGAAAAATATCCTCACTCCACCACACCTTTCACATAATCAGCTAAGCCTATTTACTTGTAAATTTGATCAATTCATGATACTCTTCGCTTGACCATACACAAATTCATGGTTAAAGGGGAACGACGTGTCACAATTTTCTGATAATAACAGCGCATTTATTAGAACGATAAAAGAACTTCCTAAATTTATTTCAATGATCGGATATGAGCCTCTTGATCCACGACTTATCAATTCTCGATCGGGGATTTTTGTAGCACTAATGGCTATGCTTCGGCTTCCTGAAGTGCACATTAACAATGACATACTCATATTTGTCACCGCAAAAATTGGTAAAGAACTGCTCCTTGATCCCTATGAACTACTTACTCCAGCAGACTACCGAATAGCTTCAGGAACACGAAAACTGGAATATCGAACAGTTGCAGATATACATGCCTATTCGATGATAAACAAGTTAGTCAATGAGTGTAAAGGACTTAACAGAGAACTACTTAACCTTACCCATCAAGAAGATCTACCCGCAAAAGTAGAACATCTCTGCAATGAAACAACGTTAGCATTTAAACGAATTGTATCACTGAAGGAGTTTTCCTTTGGGGGTGCATATCTGTTAGACGAAAATATCGATGAACACATTCAGAATTTTTCAAATGATCTAGCGCAATTCTCAATGCTTTCCTCCACCACTGGCATTTACAGAGACTTGATGACACTCTTCGTTGATCAG
>DYSA01000209.1 GCA_020726425.1 Fibrobacter succinogenes
TGTCTCTCTTTTGCCATTCGCGATCCCTCGATTATACCCCGAACACAAAAGTGTGTCTACCTAAAAGCGTTCTGGTTGCAATCTTTTTCGAAACGTCAATTAAACCGAGAAACGAGATTTTTTAAAGTCGCTGTTTCTGTGCGAAGAGCATGAATTGCATCTTGCGAATGTTCGATTTTTTGATCGGAACAATCTTGAGAATGGCCAAGGCTTTGGGTGATCTCATCCATAGATGCAACTTGTTCACGAGCATCTCCGGCGCCGGCAGTTACCAGTTCGCTCACTTCGGCAACACGCGTTACAATACCGAGTAATGATTCAGATGCACTTGTTGTGAGCTCGCATCCCCGCTGAACTAATTCTCGATCGCGAATAATAAGATTGTGGGTTTCACGGGCAGCTTGTGAACTTCGATTCGCAAGATTCCTTACTTCATCTGCAACCACGGCAAATCCTTTTCCGTGTTCTCCTACGCGAGCCGCTTCAACTGCCGCGTTCAGAGCAAGAAGATTTGTTTGGAAAGCAATTTCGTCAATTGTTTTGATAATTTTTGCTACCTGATCACTTGAAACGGTAATCTCGTGCATTGCCGCAGTTAGTTCATCCATTTGAGAGCGGCATAGTTCTGCTTCACTGCTTGTTTTTATTGAGATATGTTCCATTTGGGTCAGTCGTTCTGATTCAAATTGCATAGTATTGCGAACTTGGCGGAACACGCCACTGGAACTGTGGATAATCCCTTCAACCAGATACGACAGCTCATTGCGCATGGTCGTGAGCGCTATTCCGAGATGGTCTTCTTCGGAAGAGAGGTCGATATGAGTGGCCAATCGTCCCGATGCAATCTCTTGAGCTGAAAGGATTTTGGAGCGCAGAGAATCTGTGACCATTTGGAATCCGCGGGCTAGTTCTCCGATTTCGTCTGATCGCAAAAGATCATCGCTGTTCATATCGATATCCGTTTTTCCCAAGGCAATGTGATTACATGCATTGCTCACACGAACCAACGGGAATGTGATTTTTCGAATAATTTTTCCAATGAAGATGATTGTAATTGCACTGGCTATGATCATAATTATTACCATCACAATGGTCTGCCAAATGGCAGAAGCAAAAACGGCAGATCGGGGAATGAGAACCACCGATGCCCAATGGATATTCGCTTCGTGGAAATAGAGCGGAACGATAACTGCAAGATTTTCTCCCCACCATTCGGTGACAGTCTGCGATCCGGTCATGATTGAATCGAAATGAGGTTGGCTGACGGGAAATAGATCGTTGAGTGCGGGCATCGAGTATTCGACGTCAGCCCCAGAGGTATCTTTATTTGGTTGCACTCCACCGGTTAATGCGGAAATCGTCTGCTGTCGCGAAGTGATCAGGAGTTTTCCTTTTCCATTGAACAAGGAGATACTGTCTGCCATTTTTTGGATCATTTCAAGGGCGAGGTCGACACCGACCAATCCATTTGCTGATCCGTTTTGAACAATCGGTGCTGTTGCCGATACCATAAGAACATTCACATTAGAATCGTAGTAGGGATCGATCAGTGCCGGTTGTTTTGTTGAAATAGGTGTATCCCACCACTCTTCGGTGAGGAACGGATTTTCATTTCCCCCCACGCTCGTTTCTACAATTGATGGTTTTCCTGATCCATCGCGAACGTACCAGATTTCCGTGAACAATGGTGAAATTCGCATTGATGCTTCAGCAGAATCGGAACCTTTCTGGCCACGGAATTTTCCTGCATCCCAATAGGTGTAGGCTGAATAGTAGCGTTCATTTGTGGTGATCATCTCCTGCATAACCCGAGATTGGAAACTCCATGAAGTAGGCTCTTCTTGGCCACCGGCAGAAAATGTTCGAGCGGTAGCAGTGACTTGGTCGAGTGCATCTGATAAAATTGTTTGCACCGTTCGTCCACAATTCTCCGCCACTTTGGCTGATTCACTTTGCGCTATTTTCGTTGCTGTGTGCACGGTTTGAGAAGTAATAACGATAAGTAAGACAAGAGTCGATACCGATAGAATGAGCGCAAGAACCAATGAAATGTGTGAACTTATGGAACGGTTTTTCAAGTTGATGATCGCCATGGTGATCCTTTGGTACAATTGTTGACGGTTTTGCCGTGAAAGATCTTTTGCAAAACAATCATACCACCAGAAAAAGGAAATGGTCAAGAAATCAAAATGAAAAAGGCGAACCGAAGCTCGCCTTGAAAAACAATGGGGGCGCATACTAAAAGAGCTGTCCATTTCCCTCTTTTTTTGCGGTGCTATAATGATCATTGATAATTCGTGTCACTTCCTCTGCACGTTTTTCCGAACTGGGGTGAGTGGTTAGGATTTCCATGTTTCCACCGGAGCTACCCATAACATTCAGAGTGTCGAGAAAGCTTTTCATTCCCCATGGTGAATATGTTCCATCTTTTGCAACATACGCAACAGAAAGTGAATCGGCCTGATATTCGTTGTTTCGTGACATTTTCATGTTAATTAAGTATTTACCAACATTTTTTGCCAGTTCGCCAGCACCACTCTTGCCGCCAACAATCTGTGATAATACTTCCAGCGATGAACTTTTGAGCATTACTTCTTTATAGTGCTCCGCTGCGACGTGTCCGATTTCATGGGCAATCACGCCAGCTACCTGATCACTATTTGCTACTTTATTGAGAAGCCCCGTATAGATGAAAATGTACCCACCGGGGAGAGCAAATGCATTTACAACATCATCATCGATAACGGTAAATGTGAAGTCGCTTTCGGTGAAATTACGACGTTCCTGCTGTTTCGCCAATGCTTTTCCCAGTGTCGTAATTGCTTGTGAGCGAGGATCCTCTGCAGGGAGGTCGTTCAGTGAATCGCAAAGATACCCGTAGTATTGTAGCCCGACCTGTTTTTCATCTGCGTCGGATATTACAATATCTGCAACGACTTTACATCCTGACAAGAGTACGGTAATTCCCAGAGCAAGTAAGAGTTTTTTCATTGTGCTATCCTTTGAAAGATTGAATTTGCGACTAATATACTACTTTGGTGAACAGAAAAGATCAAAGGTGAGGCCTTTGATCTATCAGTACGTTTTGAACAAATTTTTCGGAACGTTCAACTTCGATCGGGAGTAATAAGGGCAACTTCCATAGAGAAATTCCCGTATTTACAGCTGAAAGGAACCACCAAGGCCATAGTTCTGCTTGGTGTACAAATGAAATGCCCTTGACCGGTAATTACCGAAGGAAGGGAGATTTCTAATTCATATTGAGCGAGATCTTTCTTTGCATAGCCTGCGATAATATTGACTATCTCTCCGATGGCATCGGTGAGTTCTGGGCTATTGGCAGGAACTGGTGCGCCGATCATGCCAGCCACGGATTTCATCGCCGTGGAAAGATCGTAGGCAATAGCTATGATTCCTTGGGCTTTCCCAGAAAGACCGATCGTTGCAGAAATATCATAGGTGGGAAATGGGAGCGATTTTAAGAACGGTTTGAGCGGTTTGATTGTGTCGTCAAAAAGCATACTTTTATAGGTTGCAACAGTCGAAGCGATAAAGGGATTGATATATGATACGTCCATAGAAACTCCTTTGCAGTAGATATCGTAGTATACAATCACCGATTCACTTTGTCTATTGTTGTGGTTCACAATTGAAAAGGGCTATCTCAAGTGAGATAGCCCTATGGACTTACAGTCAATTCCTCAGAGGAATAATTCAGTAATTAGTCTTTAGCACGAAGTTTTGTGCTCTCTTTTGCGAAATCCATGGTAAGAGTTGCACCAGCAACAGGCATAAGACCAAGGATACCAGCAGTGTTATCAGCAAAGTTGAAATCGCCACTTGAAACATAGAGATCAAGACCAAATTTGCCACGAGTCATGCCAGTACCGAGAGTAAGACCGATGT
Source organism: Fibrobacter succinogenes (assembly GCA_020726425.1). GTDB lineage: Bacteria > Fibrobacterota > Chitinivibrionia > Chitinivibrionales > Chitinivibrionaceae > JAIFMU01. Next base: position 3,907 of record DYSA01000209.1, read on the forward strand.
CTGAGCTGTCAGATGCAATGTCAAGCCACTGTCCTGATGTTTTATTTTCAGTACTTGGTATCTTTTTGTCATTTGCATCTACACCGTTGTCAACTACTTCAGAACCACGAACAAATGCATGGCTGTATCCAATACGGAATGAATGGGTATCAAACAGCTTTGTTTCGCCAAAGTTTTTCTCTGCAGAAGCGGTAAAGAGTGCAAATTTTGCAGCGTCTACATCTTCAGTATTTGTCCAGCTCTGTTTAGTCGTACCAAACATTGAAGAAAGACCGAGTGTCATATCATTTTCAAATGATTTTGCAACACCAACCATTAAGCCGATGGCAGATTCCTTAGGATCTTTAGGCTTGTCAGCTTTTTTGTCTTTTGCATTTTCAATGTCAAACGAAATACCTGTTTTCAAACTGAAATCTTCGTCAAATTTAATAGTAACACGTGCATCGGCCATGATCCCAATACCTCTTGTATCATGGCAAACAGTGTCTTTTGTATCTGTACCAGTTCCCGTTGGAATCTGAACCGTCGCTTGACTCGATGGGAGATATGTTCCACCAGATACGTCAATGTCAATAAGATCTGTTTCAACAAGTAATCCGAGTTTTGCACCGATTACCGTTGTACGTGATTTCGTTTTTACGCTGATGTTTTTGCTTCCTTCAAATGATCCATCAAGACCAAGTGCAACCTTGTCGCCTAGTTTTACACCAAAGAGAAGGTGTGGTACAGTTTTGCGAGCAGGAAATGCATACCCTCCGTTAAGATTATCTCCAGTAAGAGTATCAATTGTGGCAGTGTTAAAGAGTGATGCACGACTTTCATTCTCGTTATAGTATCCACCGAGCATGATGTTGTCGTTGATATGCCATGTTGCAATCCCAGAAGCTACGTACTCTTCAGTAGTATTAGGCATTCCAGTAATGTTTCCTTCAATGATTTTGT
>DYSA01000210.1 GCA_020726425.1 Fibrobacter succinogenes
GAAGAGATTGTCGGTGAGTATTATGATGTTTCTGATTACAACATGAATGAAGCACTCTTCGAGGCTTTGTTAGATCCTTTGTGGATTGATCGATTCTTGGATGGTGATGAAGTGTTTAGTGATCGAGCATTAAGCCGAATCTAAAAGAAAAGGCTCCAAAGTTGGAGCCTTATTAAATCAAAGCAGGGAACGGAATTACTCTTCTTCTTCATCGAGAATGGGCTGAAGTTCAGCGTGCTCTGCAATATATGCATCGATCTGATTCTCTTTCCCATCGAACTTTTTCAGAAGCTTTTTTACCATCTCTTCATCGAGTTCAATTTTTGTCATACGAGTGACTTTTTTGTCGTATCCTATTGATTTTAGTCCTGCAGTTGTGAGTTTGTATGAATCTTCAGCGGAGAGGAATACTGCTTCATCTGCTTTGAGAGCTGAACAGGTCTTGCTGTTGATGCAAGCACTGTCTTCGAGATGGCGAAGGTGTAGTTTCTGGACATCGGAAGTGGATCCGATTTTGTAGTACCCTGTGATAAGAACTTTGTCATTGAGTTCTGCGATTTTTCCCTGATAGCGAGTCATGAAAAAGATATACCCATATTTTTTCTTTTCAAACTGATTGCGCATTTTTGAGTTTACACAATCGAAAAGCCCGTAAGTTTTAGACTCGTAGTTTGGATCCATTTCATTGTGATCTGTTTTGCGGGTGCCTGTGATCATGCGAATCGGAAGTTCCGATTCTGTATCACTTTCGTAGAATACTACGAAGCCCGTTGTTCCGCTTCTATACCCTTGCCATTTAATACTTCCGGCATTGACGGTTACTTTTCCTTCCATAGGAATTCCCTTTCTAAAAAAGGACGAGCCCGCAAACTCGTTGGTCTGCAGACTCGTACTAAATATTGTACGTCACGGTCAAAATGACCGAATACTATCGTTTTGAACCCTTAAAGATATATACTCATTTCGATCTTGTCAAATAAAGGATACAAAAGATTATTCGAATCAATACATTTTATGAATATTACGGTCTACTTGTTTGCAATGGAGGTGTGTTTTGGTTCAATATTCATTTCTTAAAGAGTCGCCTCAGTATATTGATCTTCTGGGTGCTGAAATTTACCGTGAATGGGATTCCATGTATAAATTTCAAGGAAAAACGGAGGCAGAGGTAATCGATACTGTGCGTTCGCGAGCAGTGACTGATAGAATACCGTTAACGATGATCGCTCATGAAAATGGGACTCTTCTCGGAAGTGTTACTTTGAAAACGAGCGAAGGTGATGATTTTCCGGAACTTTCACCGTGGTTAGCAGGAGTGTTCGTTCTTCCTCCCTATCGCGGCAGGAATATTGGGTGGAATCTTGTTGATTTTGCAGAACAAGTAGCTCGGGATAACTTTGGTGTAAAAAAACTATTTCTGTATACTTCCACTGCGGAAAATCTGTACCTGCGGAAAGGTTATCGCTGTTTTTCAGAAAAAATGAAGGATGGTAAGATCGTGAAATATATGGAAAAGGATCTTTAGTTCGCCCATGTTCTGAATCGTGAGGTTCCGAGGTTTTGGTAGGTAATGAGATATCTGGAAAATTGTGCTTGATTTATTGTGGAAATAGGGTATATATTCTTATCGATTTAAAAGGAAGCTTGTTGAGTGCATAGTGTGCTGAATAGGATGCCGCCTGTATAACCGCCGTGAGACGGTAAATATAGGGGGCTTTTTTTATGTCCAAACGATCCATGACTCTTCGAGGAGCGTACCGTGAAAGCGAACAAAAGCCGTGGTGAAACAGAGAATGAAATTTCTCAGGCGATTATCACATTTGAACGCGAGTATATGGGGCGAGGACCAGAAGAAACACGGACCTATATTTTTGATGATATTGTTCTTGTCCGCCTTCGTGGAGTTCTTACTCCCGCAGAAAGACAGCTGGCTAATACTGGTGACAATAAAGGAAGAAGTCTGATAAAACAAGTTCGTCAGGAATTGATAGAAAAAGCTCGCCCACTTTTAGAATCGATTATTACTGATATTTTGCAGTGTGGGATTCGTTCCCTTCATACAGATATCAGTACGACCATTGGAGAACGGGTAATTATTTTCACTTTGGAAAAAATTCCTATGTTTTCCGGTGAGTCAAAAACTAACTAATTGAAGTAAGATTCTCCCTCGTTGTTGCGAATGTCAACAATATCGGTGAATCTTATTGAATAACTGGAACCATAAATAGGAGGTTTCCATGCTGAATCTGAAGAATCTGCCCGCTGATGTACGAGCTGTAATCGAAGCGGCACCTTCTGTGATTTATCCGTCATCGCGTGCGGAACTAATTGAACTTGCTCTCGGTGGAAAAGGCTCTAAACGCCAAGTTGTATCGTATGAAGTTCCTGGAATGGGAATGGTAGAAGAAGCTGAAGTCGATGCACGTTCAAATGGTGTAGCTGTAAATTATTTCGATCCTTATATGCGTCGTCGTGATCCAGATTGTATGGTTATTGGCGATGAACTTCCTACGGACAAACCGACTTTTAAAGGTGAATATGGCAAATCTTTTGATGGCCTTCGCGGTGAAACGTTCGAATGGCTCAAAAAACAGAATCTTTGCGTAACTGCATTCTACCTTGGACAGCCGTTCAACGACGGTGGAAAACAGTACGGTGGGATTTTGATCGCTCCTGACAATGCCGGTTTCTTTATCGGTGGTCTTGCAGATCTTCAGGGACTTGTACCGATGGATCAAATCGATGACAACTTTGAAGTTCGTTCGATCATGTTCCTTGCTCCGCCATTCCGTCATACTCACTTTGACAAAAAACAGATCGTTGTACATAACCGCGTAAATGGTATTCACGAAGTGTATTCTTTCAATCTTTACCCTGGGCCTTCGGCGAAAAAGGGTGTGTATGGAGCACTTCTTACTATCGGTGAACAGGATGCTGAACAGTGGCCAACACTTCACGCAGCTACCGTTCGTGCAGTAAACAAAAAATCTGGTAAAACTACGGTTATCATCCACGAAGGTGCATCTGGTGCAGGTAAATCAGAAATGCTCGAACAGCCTCACCGTGTTGACGGCAAATTGATCATTGGCGAAAACCTTGTTACTGGAGAAAAAATCATTCAGGATTTTGAAAATCAGGATGATCTTTATCCACTTACCGATGACATGGCAATGTGTCATCCACGTCATGGTTCAAAAGGCGGTCACCTTACTGTTTGCGATGCGGAAGATGCATGGTTTATCCGTGTTGACCACGTAACCGCTCAGGGAATTGACGAACATATCGAAGAGATGACTCTTGAACCAAAAGAACCATTGATTTTCCTCAACTTGAAATCAGTTGAAGGCGAACCAATTAAAGTGTGGGAACACACCGAAGATGAACCAGGCAAACCATGTCCGAATCCTCGTGTGATCATGCCTCGCGATTTCGTTCCCGGCATTCAACACGGTGTGATGGATGTTCAAATCCGTAACTTCGGATTGCGTTCACCGGCAACGTTCAAAGGTCATGAGCTCTACGGGATTGTTGGTTTCGTTCATATCCTTCCACCGGCACTTGCGTGGATCTGGCGTCTTGTATCTCCTCGTGGACATGCAAACCCATCGGTAACTGCAGGAAGCAAACTCATGGTTGCTGAAGGTGTTGGTTCGTACTGGCCGTTTGCGACTGGTCGTAAAGTAACTCAGGCGAATATTCTTCTTCGCCAGATTCAGGATTCAGGTCCTATCCACTATACAATTACACCAAACCAACACGTTGGTGCGTATAAAGTGAAATTCATGTCTGAATGGTTTGGACGTTCAATTCTTACTTCTGCGGACGATGCGTTCTGGGCGAAAGAAAACATGGTTGCTTCACGCTGCCCACTTCTCGGATGGATTCCTAAAACTGCATCAGTTGGAGGGTGGACGATACCTGAAGGATTCCTTCACGTGGATGCTCAGCCTGAAGTTGGCGCAGAAACATTCGATATCGGTGCGAAAATGCTGACTGAATTCTTCAAAGAAGAGCTCGCGCTGTTCCTCGAAGATGATCTTGACCCACTTGGGAAAAAGATTATCGACATGTTCATGAACGACGCTTCAGTTGAAGAGTTCGCAGCAGTGCTGTAAGAGGTTCAGTGAAACAGACGATTATCTTTAAAAAAGAGTCTCTGAATGATGCGGCGGCGGTTCTCTCGAAAGGGGGAATCGTCGCTTTTCCTACTGAGACGGTATATGGACTCGGAGCGGTTGCTACAGACAAAGATGCGGTGACCAAAGTCTTTGATGCAAAACAGCGTCCTTCCTTTGATCCGCTCATTGTTCATGTGTGTGATCGTGATATGATCATGCCGCTTATCACCGGTGATATTCCTGAGCTTGCACTTAAACTCATGGATACATTTTGGCCGGGACCACTCACAATCATTCTTCCCAAATCGGATATTGTTCCCGATGTCGTAACCTCCGGACTTGACACCGTGGCACTACGTCTGCCCAATCACCCGATCGCTCAGGAACTGATCCGACTCACCGGCCATCCGATTGCCGCTCCCAGTGCAAATCTGTTCAGCAGAACCAGTCCCACTTCGGCGGCGGCAGTGCTTGATATGCTCGAAGGGCGAATCGATGGAGTGGTTGATGAAGGTGAATGTGAAATCGGGATCGAATCGACGGTGATCACGTTCTGTGAACCGACGCCGACACTGCTTCGCCCCGGTGGAATCTCTCGCGTTCAGCTCGAATCAATCATTGGCCCGATCACGGTTCTTGGGTCGCTGGAAAAGAAATCAAGTGCACCGGGAAGATCATTGCGCCACTACGCGCCTCCGTGCCCCATGTATCTCGATCTTC
>DYSA01000211.1 GCA_020726425.1 Fibrobacter succinogenes
ATCAACGATTTACGGCAAACGTAGGATACCCACAAGGGGCATCCCTACAAAATCATGATCAAATATCCAATTCTTGCACAATCTCCGGAGCCTTGGAACGAGTCAGGCCTTTCCTCAGAATCGAGGCAGAGCATCGCCGGATGCGTTCCAAGGCCGGAGCCTTGGAACGAGTTAAATACATGGATTCTTGCACAGCCTCCGGAGCCTTGGAACGAGTCACGGAATCGCGAGTTCAAAGATCTGGAGAAATAGTCGGATCAGATTGTGGTGCCGGGGTTTCTGTTGAAGGTTGGTTGGTACTCTTTTGCTGTTTTTTCAGCTCTTTTTGTTGTTTCTTCTTTTCTCGTTCAGCCTGTTCGATCAGTTTCATTTCTGAACTGAATGTTTTTACGAAGTTCAGGGCAAAGGCGAGGAATATTCCCATAAACAGACCACCCATGACACCAACTACAAGAATGAGTTTTTTCTTTGAGTCTGCGTGTTCCTTTGGAACCAATGGTTTGGCGACGATATCGATGGCACTGGTTGAAAAAAGCATCAGTTGTTCCATCTGCGTCGAGATCATTTCCTGGATTTTTTCTTGAAACCAGGGATCACGGGATTGATAGTATCTCTGTTCGAGGAAGGCAATCTGGGTATTCGCTTCTTTGCGCTTTCTCGAAACGAGAATTGCATCGATAGCGGCAACGTATTTGTTCAATACCGATGCCACAAAAAGGGAGTCTTCATGCTTTGACGAAAGGGTGATAACGGAAGTTTTCGCATCGACGGAAACCGTGATTACTTTCATTAACCGCGCTCCTCCATCGTAGATATCGGGAACGAGTGTGTCGGCGATCGTCTCTTTACTCCAGGTGTGAGTAACCGAGTCGAGGCGTTCGGGAAAGAGTTTCGGGAGAAGGTTATTCTTTTTGACAAAGGTGGAGTTGAAATTGAGATCTTTTGTAATGATTTGCAACTTGGTGAGATCTGAACTTCCTCCGCCAAGACCACTCAAGCCGGTAAGCATTCCCATTGCCCCGAGACCTGCACCGCCTTTGGTTTCATTCCCCGTGAGCATGAAGATTGTCGAAGCGGTGAAGTAGGGTTTGATTTTGTTTTTAATATACCACACACTTCCTGCACCGGCGAGGATGGTGCAAAGGAGAATAATCCACCACCCTTTTTTTATTACCAGAAACAGCTCGACGAGACTAATTTCATCATCTTGTACAGTGGGCCGTTGTTCGTTCATCTCTATCCCCTAGTTTTTCTGAATGACAAGAATCATCGTAAGTGTTGTGGCGAGTACTGAAGCCATTGATGCAAGAGCCGGTGCGAAATCTTTCCATCTAAACGGTTCGCGAACAACCGGTTCTTTGTAAGGCTTAAAGGGCACAATTACTTTAGAACCGGAGACAATTTTCGCTCCACGGGCTTTCTGAGCGATCCCATTTGGATAGACAACGTAGGTATTGCGCACCTGAGCAGTGTCGAGGAACCCTCCTCCGGCACGTTTTACATAGTCTTTCCAGTTGTAAGCGGGATTATATGCCGCAACAGGACGTTCATCAAAAACTGCTCCGCGCACAGTAACTGAGTTATCGTCGCGGAACACTTGAATAATATCGCCATTATTGAGAATCCAGTCGGTGTTGAATACGAGCTTTCCGCTGCGACGCACTTTTACTGCGGCGGGAATCGTATCGGTTCCGCGAATAATAGAGAGAGAGTAGGGATTTGCGCGGGATGACAATCCCTTTGCTTTTTTGAGAATATTGCTGAGGTTATCAATCTTTGAATCCAGCGGATACCGGCCGGGAGTGACGACTTCACCCCAGACTGTTACGTATTCCGGAGCGGATTTGCGCGGGTCATTGCGGATAATAATGATTGTTCCCGGTCTGACCAGTGTTGGATTATTCAAAGCTTCTGTGATTGAGAGTTTTTCTGTTGTAGAGAGCTTGATAATATCTTCGTTGTCGGGATAGACAAATTCAACCTGACTAGAATCGACAAGGGGGTTCAATCCGTCGAGACGATAGATGATTTTGTCGAGATCGAGATCTTCGGAGTAGGGAATCGTCAATGGGTCTGCACCGTAGGCAAGAACCAGAACGGGCATTGATACATTAAATGCAGAGTATCCATAGGCGAATACTTTGTCGCGGTTTTTCAGAATCACCTGTTTCAGTGATTCCATATCAGAGATATCTTGACGGGTGTAGGATACTCGCTGGAACTCGTCGGTATGGATGATATTCACATACTGAAGTGCTCCCTCTTTTAAACCGTTACTTCTTTGAATAAGCGAATAGAGAGATACCGAATCGGTTCCTTCGATCGTTGTTGGATTGCGGAAATACCCTTCGGAAGAGATCGACAACAGTGAAAGTGTATCTTTTTTGTGATATACCATAAGTCGGTCGAGCGGTTTAAGAACAAATGATTTGATCATTTTCGAATCGCCCAGATTGAGAGGGATACTGGTGGTCTTTCCAAGATTGTTCACGCGGATCAGTTCACCGGTTAACTGAGCACCTTCATAGAGTCCACCGGCTTTTGCTAATGCTTTTTCTACGGTGGCAGTTCCGCTGTTTAGAGCGTATTTCCCCGGAACCATAACCCCATTTCCTTCGACATAGATCTCGTTTTCAATAAATGGCGATGCATCTCGGCCTGAGATTCTGTCGCCATCGCTGAGCGTTGTTGATTCCCAACGGTTTCCTTCCAGTGACACTTCTCTGTTTTCACGGGTTGGTCCACCGGCGATTCTCTTTGAAACGGGAATGAATCGTTCTATGTTTGCCTGTGGAAGGAAATCTCCTGTGCGAACACCTCCGGCGAATGCAACGAGACTTCCGAGAGTTTCACTGGCACGCAGTTCGTAGACTCCGGGATTACGGACAAAATCGCTCACGGTAACTACTTTTTCTTTTGATCCAAAGTAGAGAACATCATTTTCTTTTAAAACGATTTGAGGGCGTTTCCCATTTTGAAGATAAGCGTAAATGTCGAGGGTTACAATGGTTGTTCCTCCGCGGACAAGACGAATGTCGCGAACACTTCCGCGATCCGAAGGTCCACCGGAAGCCATAAGAGCCTGCCAGAAAGTGAAATGAGCGGGAACTCTCTGAGCTCCCATATTCTTACAATGCCCGGCGAAATGCACCTGGATTGGTCGCGTCGAAACAACGTTGGCTTCGCCATCGACACCGGGAATATCTTGGGCGAGTCCTGTGATCATCGATTTGAGTTCACCGAATGATTTGCCTGCAACAAAGAGTTCGCGTTTGAACATTTCAATGAAAATTACACCTTTATCGCTGACTATGTACTTTTTGTCATCGTTGTATCTTCCCCAAAAACGGATATACACTTCATCGCCGGGAGCGATAACATAGGCGTCGGGAGTTTCGCGGTAACTGATATCAGCTTTTGAACCAATGAACACGTCGTGGCCATAGATTCCTGAAGAGGGATTCGTTTTTTTCGTCGCTTTGGCATCACTGCTTTCCGAGTTGGGAAGCGAATCGTTCTTGTTAAGAGAGTCATTTGAAAAATCTTGTTTTGTAGACTCTTTCGAATCGAGTCCAGTTTGTTCCTTTTGGTAAGCAGCCCGACTGTCGTTGGATGTATTGGACGATTTCGCCGCAGACATTCGTTCTACTTCGGCCCGTTGCGCAGGAGTGAGGTTGTTGAGAAGAGAAGGGTCTCGTTGAACTTGCTGTTGCATTGTGTTTGCAAATGCAGGATCTGATTTTGCTTGTTGAATGATCGCTGATGCATCCTGTGCCGTTGCGAAAGTTGTGAGGAGAAGAAAGGCGATTGCGAGACTCTTTAGTCGAAAATTCAAGGACAACATCAATAGGGCTCCTTAAAAGAGAGAATATGATTTTTCATTTACGTTGTTTGGGTAATCGAACCTAAATTCAGAAGGTACCGAATTCGTAATGACACGTGTCAAGGGTTTGATATGGCCAATACAGCGCCACAAAATATATTCCGCGAACTCTGTTTTCCCCTTTTTGAAGAACTTGTATCAGTGGTCGTTCATGATTACTATGGTGCGATTTGGTGATTTGGATTCAGGCAGGGGCATAGCGATTCGGTGTGAACGAGTACTGAACTGATTCCTGTTCTGACTAAAGGGCGATCGAAGTTCGCTGGTTCGACAAGTTCACCGACCATTCGCTCTGTTACTATAATCAATTTGAAAAGGTGAATAAACGAAATTCCCGCCTGAAACGGAGGGTTTTCAAGCGGGAACGCGATAGAGAGAAATGACGAGCTGGTAGATTTATTTCTGTTCGGCGATTTCTGCTCGAACTTTGTCCATGTTCAACTCTTTCACCTGTTTGATCAGATCGTTGAGAGCAACTTCGGGAAGCATTCCCGGTTGTTTAAATACGAGAATATTGTCTCGGAAAATTGCAAGTGTGGGAATCGAACTTACCCCAAATGACCCAGCAAGCTCCTGAGCTTCTTCTGTATTAACCTTTGCAAATGCTGCATCGGGGTGCTGAAGAGAAACTTTTTCGTAGATCGGTCCGAACATTTTACACGGTCCACACCACGCTGCCCAGAAATCAATAAGGACAATGTCATTTGATTCAAGTGTCTGTTCAAGTTCTGCAACAGTTGTCAAGTCTTTAGTAGCCATAGTTCCCCCTTGGGATTATGCCTTTTCGGCGTTTTTGTTTTACACAAGGATAACGCAGAGAGCGTGCCAATGGCTTAAACAGATTAGTTTTGTTGTGAAGTATCTGTTTTTATGCAGAAATGATTGTAGTGAAACGTTGCATTGTGTTGCGGTGTTGCAAAGGCAGCCGTGGTGATCAACCACGGCCG
>DYSA01000212.1 GCA_020726425.1 Fibrobacter succinogenes
TACCTCACGCCAGAAATGAGTTCAGGGAATAGAAGTGGGTTTTTAGAGGGGACTCTTATAATCAATATTTACCGATTTAAAAACCTATATACAGATTATAGATTTTGATTCTAATTACAAAAAATGGTTTATACTCTGAAAAATTTATTCGACAAATTTAAAAAATGAAACCACTTTATTAAATTGTAATTCAATTTTGAATTAGAAATTTCATTTGTTAAATTACTATATCAAAATGAATAATTTTATTCCAAGAAGTAAAAATGTGATTACAATTATATAAATTCTGAACTAATATCTCAAATATTTCATACATAATTTAAAATTTTCAAACAACATAAGAAATTGAATACAAACTTGATACAATGTTCTAACGATCTAAAAATTTTTATTTAAAATAAAATTACTATTTTCAGTTGAAAATTTTTGTAATCTAATAGTAGAATTTTGTTGACAATTTTTAAATTGGCGAAAAATAATTTCAATACATCCGATTTAAGGAGCAACAGATGACTCTCGAAGCACAAAAAGGTATTAATGATGTTCAACGGGCAGTGCGTGAAGTGTATCGAATGATTCAGGAACAACGTAAAGTGACAATGCCAATTCAAAATGAGAGTTTTGAGTGGCAAAAAGAATCAAATAAGGACATTTGTGCTCAATGAACAAGCGTATGAGTATTCTGTTCAGAAGTGAACGAAGCGTACACAGAACCTTCAGATTCATTCATTCGACAGAATGTTTCGAGAGAAAAACACAAAAGAGATATCGTGGCAGAAACAATTCGGCTTAAGTACGAAGAGTTACTCTTTCATTTTGAAACAGCCTTTGAAGATGATCCCAACCTTTTGATTTTGGCAGGTGTTGGAAACCGCTATAGACACTGCCGAACCGCCGAGAAGATGTGTTCTTTCTACAAAAAAGTCGCTCTTCTCTTTACAACGTATCGCGAATCTCTCCTCGATCAAGGCGTTGAAGAAACTCAGATTGATCATTTTATTGAACTGGCAAATCAATTAGCCAAACAGCAATTTCGCTTAGATGAATCAAAATTTAGCCGCGCCTACGCCGCCACAGATCGCATACAAAAACTCAATACTATCTGGAAAAAGATGAAACAGATAACCCGCGCCGCATCGATTATCTGGGGAAAAATTCCCGATGAAATATGCCCATTTACCCTTCCCGTGCCCCGACCAAGTTCACGCAAAAAACGAACTTCAGTAGTTCACACTGAACAATCGACAACTCCTCTCGCAAGTGCATCTCACTGAAAAAATCGGTTGATTTATCAATATGAGAATAATCATTGAAATGAGTCGAAAAAAATTATTCGCCCACTTTGTTTTTTTTAGCACTCATTCAAACCGTCCTCGCTTGGAAGACTATTTTCTCGGCTCCATTCTCGCGTTACTACTGCAATAAAAATGAATACCTACGAACCAAATAATTGGTTCAACCGACTATCCACGCATTTGAGTATGAGTTGATACTATTTTCATTACAAAAGAATACGTTCTCAAAGGAGAGTACTATGAATCCATTCGTCTATGAAAATCCGACCAAACTGCGCTTTGGAATTAATTCGGTGGCATCACTTTCTCAAGAGATTATTCGGTATGGGAAAGCTGTTTTACTTCTGTATGGATCGGGCTCTGCGAAAACGAATGGTTCGTATGATCAAGTAAAAGAGCAACTGGAGCAGGCGGGATGCCGTATTATTGAACACGGTGGAGTTTCGGGGAATCCCCTTCTCTCTCACACTCAACAGGGAGTGGATCTGGTTCGTCAGCATTCACTTGAATGTGTTGTTGCGGTGGGTGGTGGTTCGGTAATTGACGAGGCGAAAGCAATTGCCGCAGGGGCACTCTATTCTGGAGATTTATGGGATTTTTATGCTAAAACAGCAACTGTCACAAAAGCACTTCCCATTATTTCAATTCTGACACTCCCCGCCACAGCTTCAGAAATGAACGGTTTTTCAGTGTTAACGCACGACAAAACTCATGAAAAAAATGCCATTGGAGCGGCGCCAATTCTTAATCCCAAAGTATCCTTTTGCGACCCTTCGTTTACTATGACTCTATCTAAAGAACAGACCGCTTTTGCTGCAGCAGATATAATCTCCCATCTCACGGAAGGATACTTTACCACTTCTGCGGAAATACTCAATCCTCAAGATGCTCTCATTGAAGGGGCAGTGCGTTCGGTTATCGAAACCATGGCACTGTTACAGAAAAATCCTCAGAACCTCGAAGCTCGCAGTTCTCTTATGTGGACGGCAACACTGGCGTGGAACGGCATACTTCAAGCGGGAATTCCTCACGCACAACTTCCCTGCCACGCTCTCGAAATGCCACTCAGCGGCATCTACAATATTGCTCACGGAGCGGGACTAGCGATAATAACTCCTCACTGGATGCGCGCAATGAGCGATGTGCACGGCTCACGAATCAAACGGTTTGGAGAAAACGTCTTTGGGGTTTCCGATTCTGTTGAATTGGTAATCAATGCGCTCAAGGAGACCTACAAAAAATTTGGCGCACCGCTTTCTATGAAAGAAGTTGGCGTCGATGAGATCGACCGAGAACGCTTGATACAAGATGGCGTGAATTCATTTACAAACAGAAGGATCAGCGGATATGACGAGCGCATAATTCGCAAGATTTATGAATCAATATAGCGAACTGAATTAGTTCGACCACCGACTTTTCATCATTCACTCTTTTTTTTATCTTCACCTTTCTATCATAAACGAGGAAAAGTTCATCTAGCCCCACCGAAGAACAGTATCACCCCATTTAGTCCCTTACAATTTACATAAGTTACTACTAAACAGTACAAAGAATAAACGATGGAGTAATTTCTATTCCGCGAAAAGAGAAAACTATTTCATATCCCCGGCAAATTGATTCGCATTGGTACATTTAGTTACAAGAAGGTGAATTCATCTCTTTTACACAAATGTTTGTCTTTTAACTATTTTACGCGGATTAGTAGATTTCTTACAATAAGTTTAAGGACTCGATTCACGATGATCTTTCGTAAAATAACCGCCACGGCCACTCTTTTGGCGATTCTCGGAATCACAACAGCCAGTTCTGCATCGTTCCTCTCTTTTGGGACTAAAAAAGGGTCTACCAAACAAACTACCGACAGCGCGGAAGTTCAACAGCTTCCTTCATCTTCGGTAAAACTTCGCATTACAGCTCACTTTACCAATATCTTTGCAGAACTGGATCCGACTCCGGTAATTCGCCGTTCCGTAAAAGCTGGTGAAGAGTTTTCTCTTATCGATTCATCGGAGGGGTACTGGATTATTCTCGATGGCGGAGCCAAAGGGTATATCAGCCGACCAGCAGCAGCAATTCTTGGAACTGCGGCAGATACAGTGGTCACACCGGTGATCGACACCATTTCGGCAAAAGATATTCCCGCCGTTCCCGTCACCTCGGCAGCTCTCGACACAACCGTTAAACCGGCGGCAGCGGCAATCGAAGCGAAAAATATCGATACAACTGGCGAAGAAGTTCCGACAAAACAACCGATCAATATTCCTGCGATTATTGCTCTTTTTATTGTTGCGCTTGGAGTGGCAGGATCCTACTGGACTTCAATTCGCCGCAAAGCACTTCGACGGGTAAAATTTCGTTCTGCAATTTTGGTTACCAGTAGTTTTACTGGATTTTCTATAGATTACGGCATGCACAGCGGAAACCACAGTTTCAGTCTCAAACAATTCCTTCTTCGGTTTGGAATCGCTCTGGACAAGACGCGTTCACTTACCAAACTTCCCGGGCTTATGGCGGAGATTGAACCAGATGTAATCATCGTTGACTGGCGAATCGCTCCCGATGTGGTTGATCTATTTAGACAACTTCTCGGTCAGTACCGTCTTTCCAATTCAATCACCGTGATTTTCTGTTATGTCGATCTCGCGGGGATTTCTCAGTTCAAATCAGATTTCGGCACAACACCGATCCACGTATTTTCAGGCGTTCCTTCGGGACAGCAACTGTCACTTATTCTCAAAGGCGAAGGTAAACCGTACCATCGCACAGTGGATAGCGGCGATACGGGAAGTTATCTCGCCGGACAGATCAGTGGAAATTCTCTCGAAGATGTTTTTCAACTGATTGAAACGGGAAGAAAAAGCGGCGCTCTGGAGATTTCAGATGATGAACACTTTGGATATATTTATTTCAAAGATGGCGTTATTGTCCACGCTTCTACTCGGGAACACCACGTGGACACGGATGCTCTCTACGAAATTCTTCGCCTAAAATCGGGTAGTTTCTGTTTTGATATTCAAAAAGATTCTCATAAAACGACTATGGAACAATCTGTGATGGCACTTTTGATGGAGTGGTCTACGCACACTGACCAGATCGCCGAACAGACGAAATAAGAGTCACGCCGGTTCGCGATACTCGCGCAACCGGCGAATCTCACACACCGATTCTTTCACCGATCATTATCGCAATTCGTTCTCCATCTACAACAGATTCAATGTAATCTATCATGTATATTTCTCGCGAAAAACATAATCAACGAGGGAATCATGATCGAACAGACCGTTGCAAAAGAGCTCTCCATTTCTCCAAAACAGGTTGCAGCAGTGCTTGAACTTCTCGATGAAGGCGCCACGGTTCCCTTTATCGCCCGCTACCGCAAAGAACGAACCGGCGAACTCAACGAAGAGATCATTCGCCAGATCGAATCGCGATTTCTCGAACTAAAAGAGTTAGAAAAACGAAAAGAGTTCATACTCAAAACGCTGGGAAAACAGGGCGAACTGACCGACGCGCTCAAAAAACAG
>DYSA01000213.1 GCA_020726425.1 Fibrobacter succinogenes
TCAAAAGTATCACACCGTCCAGAACTGATTTTCTCTGCGAAATTCTAATCTGAATTATTCAATTGAATGTTTAAGGGAAGAGGAAACTCTTCCCTTTTTGCATCGAAGGCTCAGCGAATGCACCGTTTCACTTTTTCCCAAAGGTGATTACCGTGGTGATATCCAGTTTTTTTGATAAGAGTGAGAGACTCTGATCTGCCAGATCCACGGGATATGATGGTGGTTGCCGAGTAATTTCGTATAAGTTGGTGATATCCTCTTCGGTGACAGGAGCTACTGTGACGGCGCCGCGTTCGATCCACGTGAGAAAATCAAGCTGGGCCATTCGTGCGAAAGAGAGGGCCGAGAGCGTTTCGTGAACCGACACGATCGAGGTTATCAGTTCCGCTTCATTGTTTTTAATAACTCCTACGGCCCACTTGTGAAACGGGTGGTCGCGATCAAAGAGTGCCGTAAGTGGACCGCTATCGATAAGTGCTCGTTCCATTAGTGATCCTTTCGCGTCGTTTTCTTTGGTGCAAAATCCTCGGGGCGATCAGTGCGGCCACTTCCATGCCGACCAAAGAGCGATTCCCCCAACTCCCACGGCGAAGGTCTTTGGTATTTTTCAATATACTTTTCAATCGCTTGGCGAATCAGTTCAGATCGGGAAAGTCCCAGAAGGCTTGCCACTCGATCGAGATGTTTTTCGGTTTCCTGTTCAAGACGCACTGAAATCACGCAATTCTCCTTTTCGCTGTTTCTGTATGACGTAATGTATGACACCGTGACCAACTTTGCTGATCTTTCTGAAAAAGAAGATAAAGAATCATACTTTGAGAAAAGAGATTCAGTCATTATCTTTCAAGGAGTGCCTTATGCAAGTGGTTAGCAGAAACGATGCAATCTCATCATGGATGTCACTGGAAGCGTTGCGAAATAGTGATATGTTCGCTATTGAAAAAGAGACTGCCCTTAAGAAAACAACCGCCATTGCAAGTGTTGTTGGTCTTATTATCGGGATCTACATGAGTACCGTGAGTCTTCGGGAAATTGACTCTTCTTTTTATGAATCATTGGTTCAAAAAGGAAAGGTAACATTGGTACCTACCATCGATATTTCGAAGCCCGATGTTAAACCTGTTACTGCCGCAGAAAAACCGAAACTGGTTGAATCATCAAGAACTTCACTAAAACATCAGTCTGTAGTTCGTCCAAATAAGAATGGTGGGGGAAACAATGGCCGGCCGGTGACGCAGAAAGGTGTTCTTGGGCTGATAAGTTCCAATGCAGTGACTGGAAACTCTCCAGATATTTTTGGAAAAAATGGATTTGCTTCTGGTATAGATAAAGTAATATCAGGGGTGAATGGGGTGAGAAAAGGTGACGGCGGTGTCCAACGACGAGGATCTGGGAATATGCTCGGTGAAGGTGATGGATTGAGCTCTGATTTTGGCAGTGGAACAAACGGGTCAGATGTGGCATCGTTGATGGATGACCTGCTGAAAGGAGGTGGGGAACGATCGCTGAAGCCGATGAACAGCAAGCCTCGGAAACTTTCTGAACCATCAGGGGCGAACTCTGCAGGCATTTCGGGGAAACGATCACGAGCGGAGATTATGCGGGTAGTGAGCCAAAATATGCAGAGTCTTCGGTATATCTACAATCGACAACTGCGCGATAAGCCGGGAATGAAAGGGAAAATCACCTTGAAATGGGCAATTGATGAGTTTGGAAACGTTCTTTTTTGCTCACTGGTTTCTTCAACAATGAGTGATCCTGAATTCGAGACATCGTTGATTCAAGCGGTGAAACAGTGGCGATTCAATAGCATTGATGTTGTTGGAGATGTGACCGAAGTGATCTATCCATTCGTGTTTACTCAATGAAAGATAGGGGACTTACTGCCCCTTTTCTGAACCGACTATGGAGTTTGAAACAACGGAAATGAGTTTGTCAGACGAGATTGGTTTCATAAGTACTTCATTCATACCAACTCGCATACACTGAAGGCGATCCCCATTGGCGGTTAAGGCAATAATGGGGATTTTAACATTGAACTTTCTGATCTCCATGGTAGCACGCAATCCATCCATAATAGGCATTTGAATATCCATGAGAATTGCATCGTACTGATTTTCTTTACATCGATCAACCGCTTCTTGACCATTGAATACGGCTTCTACTGCAAACTTTCCACTTTCGAGTTGTTTTACAACCATAAGAGAGTTTACGACATTATCTTCCACGACCAGTATCTTTTTCTTTGACGTAAATACGACTCGACGATTATTCGCGGGAATCAATGGGATAGAGATAGAGAAAAGCGTTCCTTTGTTGATGATTGAAGAGAACGTCAGCGTCCCTTTCATTGCTCGAACCACAGCATCGACAATTGCGAGCCCCAAGCCGACACCTTCATACTTTTGAGCAAACGAAAAATCTTCACCCCGGGAAAAAGCCTTAAACATGGCCGCTTGTTTTTCTTCAGAAATGCCAACGCCGGTATCTTTTATGGTGATGTTAAGTCGACTATTTGAGTACCCCATTTCGCAACTTACTCCACCAGTTTTGGTGAATTTTATTGCATTTCCAATGAGATTGTCTACCACTTGCAGAAGGTGTTCACTGTCTCCGTACAGATCGTCTGGAATCCCTTTTTCGGGAAGAACTATCAGTGAAATGCCCTTGGACCGTGCCACATCTTTGTAGAATTCTAGTACCGGCTCGATAACATCAAGAACAGAAAAATGGTGAGGGACAATGGGGATAGGTCCACGTTTAATTTCAACAAAGTCAAATAGATTACTCACTGTGACAAAAAGTCTGTGGAATGAACTTTTCATATAAAATGCAGGTTTTTTTAAATGAAGGGGGATGTGTTCATCCTCGGCAATAGCATTGACGCCACCCAAAATTCCCGTGAGTGGAGTGCGCAGTTCGTGAGCGATTGTTTTGAGGAAAGACTCTCGAGCTGCGCTTTCTTGCACGGCTAGCTCACGTGCCGCTTCGGTGTCTCGATTTGCGATTTCCAGCTTGTTGTAGAGTGTTACGAGCTCTTGTCGGTTTTTTTGATGTTCGTTGTAAAGCTTTACCTGTCTCCAAATTATGGTCGCAGCTCCGGTAAATGTCATAAGGATATACGCATAAGGGATCATCCAAACGTCTGGGAGAATTTTTTCCCCCAGCGAAGAGAGATCGTTGTACGTTGCATAAAAAATGATCAGTACATTTGCAAGTATCAGCCAATTTTCAGGGGAATTATTTTTCTGGATTGAACGAACACACGTTGCGAAGGTCAACAAAAGAATCGGTGCGGTTATCATGGGAATTGCTTTGCTGATGATCTCTTCGACCGCGTATTTACTTCCCGAAGTCCAGATGAGATAGAAAACTGGTACGTGAATGAGAAAGAGAATCACTTGCAATTTTTTGATTTTGAATTGGGCTGTTAAATCTGAAATCATATAAAAGAGTGCCAAGCCCATGAGAAGGGTGGCGGTTCTGAATATTTTGGTTTGAATCAAGTGATCGATCGTGCTGCCATTAAAGAGAAACATGTGGAATGTGAGTGTCGTCATAAGAGCAAAAAATGCATAGGTAAATATTTTTGAACGGTGTTGTTTAGTCAGAATAAAGGCGAACATGGCAAAAAGAAAAACTAAAAATGATAGAAATACACCGATTCGCGTTCCTGTGACGTTAAGTGCGTTGTAAAGTTCTGTTTGAACGGTAACATCGCGGTTCGATCCAATCCAGAGATCGGGAAGGCCCATTGTGAGTCCATCGGTCCAAAAATCAATGACAATAGTGTTGGTTTCTTCGAGTTTTTCTTCCATGAGTAATAGTGCAGTAGATCGATAGTTGACCATACCTCCATTTTTGTCTAAAGTTCCCCACCGGTAGATTACGTGTTTGTTTTGAGTAATTGTACAGGGATAGTACATGGCTCCGAGAAAAAGCGTTGGATTTTTAATCGAATCATTTTTGACGAAATGTGCGGTATAACGATACACTCCTTCGGATAGAACGGGGAGTTTTCCACGAGTGTATCGTTTTGAAACTCCCGAATCTCCAGAGGTGTTTTCTATGCTTGTGATTGTTCCTTCGGTAATATTGATCCGAGGATCTGCAGTGAGTGAAAGAACAAAAAGTATCAGTATGAATAAGCTCGAATTAATCAATTTCATAGAAGTGCTCCGCATTCAAAATGGATCCCATTAGAGTACCATTTTGGGGCGATTAACGCAATAGTGAAAGAACCGCGTTTACAGTGATTGTAGGAGATTAATAAGGTGCTGATATTCGAGGGTATGGTCAACTAACTCCGGATATTTTGATTGAACCATCTGAAAAAAAGTTTCCAGTGAAAACCATCTGACTTCACTGACCTCTTCGATTTGAACGGTGAAATCGGTTGCGGGGAGATCTCGACGAAGGAGAAAAAGTTCAACCCATTCACGGTCGAAAAAATGGTTTTTTTCATTGAAATACTCTTGGTACACTCGCCCGATAGCCTGCAGTTCTTCGGGGTGGGCAACGATTCCAATCTCTTCTTCACATTCACGAATCGCCGAATCGACAACTGATTCACCGAATGGGATATGCCCTGCCGAAGAGACATCCCAGAGATTGGGATGGGACTCTTTGCACGCCGCTCGTTTTTGAAGGAGAATTTCTTTTTGAGAATTGATAATCCAGACATGGGCTGTCTGATGAGGAGTACCTTCGCGATGGGCTTCGTTGCGGGAAATTGGTTTACCCGTGGGACTACCCTCGAGAGTGAATTGTTCTACTATTTCCATATCAGAGCGAATCTTTCGATACAAGAGTA
>DYSA01000214.1 GCA_020726425.1 Fibrobacter succinogenes
ATTCTCCAGTTTTCCCGAGGTGAAATCGAGTTTGCGGTAGTAGCAGTTTCTCGGTTCACCATTTTTGTTTTTGGTGTGGCAGATTCCGCCATTGCGCGGGCGAACGGTGAAAAGTAGAGAGTTCTGTTCACAATTCACAAATACTCCCACAAGATCAAACGTCGCTCCCGAAGTTGCTCCTTTAATCCACAGTTCATTGCGTGATGTGCTCCAGAATGTTGCCGTTCCCGTTTGAATCGAATAATCGAGTGCATCTTGATTGACATAAGCCACCAGTATCAGTTCTTTTGTGTCCGCATCCTGAACTGCACAGGGGACAACTTTGCACCCTTTTAATCCGATATCGACCAATTTACCAAAATCGAGTTGCAGGTCAAGTCCCTCTTCAAGTGCCTTGTGATCGCTCATCTTCGCCTCTTTCTATCATTTGCATTTTCCCGCCGTAAAATAACGCATGACCACTTCGGATGGTTTTGCGATATTTCTCTCATGTGAAAAGAAAAACGATGATTTAACATTTCATTTTTGCTGATTTGGTTTTTTATAAGGTGATACGTGCGGTCGGTTCAACTTGAGTTGAAAGAACGATTTCTGTTGAAAAACCTTCGAGCGCCATTTTCGCTTCGGCAAGAGCAAGGGATGGATTATTATTTTCGCCACTGAGATGTATGAGAATCACCTGCTTGAGATGTTCATGTGCTACAGCCTTAAGTATTTCTGCGGTCTGACGATTGGAAAGATGTCCTTCATCGCTACTGATTCGCGCCTGAAGGATAGGTGGATAAGGGCCGGTGCGAAGGAGTTCTTCATCGTGGTTCGATTCGATGACTAAAATGTCGCATTTTTTCAGTGCTGCGATCACTGAAGGTTCCGGGAAACCGACATCGGTGGCATATCCGATTTTGGCACCATCCTGTTCTATGATAAATCCTGAAGAGTGAGTGGCATCGTGAGGCGTTTCGAAAGGAGTGATCGTTATTGCTCCAATGGTAAACGGCATAAGAGGTGTGAAATACTGAAATTCTACTCGTTTTCCCAGTCGTTTTTTTAACTTGTTAAGATTGCGTGCGTGAATCCAAACAGGAGCATTTGCGTTTCGAGCGACCACTCCGGCTCCATTAATATGGTCGCCGTGATCGTGAGTAATGACGACAGCTTGTACATCTTTTAGGTTGTGGCCAATCTTTGTTAGTCGTTCATCGAGTTCTCTTCCGCAAAATCCGGCATCAATGAGAAATGAATCAGTTCCGTTGCTGATCCATGTTGAATTACCGCGACTTCCGCTTCCTAAGACCGAGATTTCAATCATTATATATCCAAATAAAAAGTTCAAAGTACGAAAATTGAGTGATTTGGGTGTGAAAGAAGCGTGAAAATAGTTTCTTTTCATCTCTACCGCCTCTTTAGGCTGAAACTATCTTTAGGCTGATGCAATAATTCAATCGAAGGGGAACCGGATGATCAGTGATAACAAAGTAGCAGCGATCCACTTTACTCTTACCAACGACGAGGGCGAACAGCTCGAAACAACCGTTGGTGAAGCACCGTTTGAATATCTTCATGGAGCAATGGAGATTCTTCCGGCTCTTGAAACTATGCTCGAAGGTAAAAATGCCGGTGATAAATTCACCGTTACTATCGGCGCTGAAGATGCCTATGGCGAATACGACGAAGATCTCGTAGAAGATGTCGATATCAGCGAGTTCGAAGGGTTTGATGAAGAGCTGTACGAAGGCATGGAAATCGAAATGGAAACCGACGAAGGTGAACTTCCGGTTGTTATTACAAAAATCGATGGCGATGTTGTGACTGTTGATATGAACCATCCTCTTGCAGGCATGGATCTTACGTTTACCGGTGAAGTTGTCTCTGTTCGTGAAGCAACTGCCGAAGAACTTGAACACGGCCACGCCGGAGTCTGCGACCACGAACACTAGTCTCTGTCGAAATTGATTCATATAACGCCTACCGGAGTAATTCGGTGGGCGTTTTTTCTTGGCATGATCTCTGCATAAATGGTTCTGTTAACAAAGGAGAATCTATGCAGAGAAAAATTATTGGCGCAATTATTGGTGGATTATTGGGATTTGCCTATTACAAATTAGTCGGCTGTTCAAGCGGATCCTGTCCTATTACTTCGAATCCTTGGGCATTGATTGGCTATGGCGCATTTGTCGGACTCATGATCGGATCGTAGTGTTGCGCGTTGCAGTTTCCTGTTGCAAAAAAGGCGAACTCCTTGGGGAATTCGCCTTTTGCTATCTGTCGAGATCGCGCATCTTACAATTATAAAGAACTTTCGATTTTCAGTTCTGCTTCCGCATCGACGGCATCGCGGTTGATCAGATCCATTGCCTTCGAGAATTTCTCGATAGTCACCGGATCATCGATACTCTGCTTGATCGATCGCAAAAGCTGAATTGTCATGCGAAGGATTCGGATCAGATCGCCTTCGGGAACGCCAAACGAAGCGAGTCTCGTGAGATCACAGCCATTTGCCCATGCGAAAACCGGTTCCGCCAGAGAAAAATCGAGTTCGCGAATCGGTTCTTTTACGCCAGCGTTCTCTTCTTTCCGGATCAGTTGAGAAATGATCTTCGGCGCATCGGTCTTGAACGTAAAGTCTGAAGCGATTTGGTTTTTCTTGCGAGCTTCCGTGATCAGAGCCGCTAAAACCACTACCACTTTTTCCGGTGAAAGCTGATCGAAACAGCGGGTCTTGTAGAGTTCCGCCGCCTGAATTTCGTAACCACTCACCGCCATGGCAAGACGACCTTTGTCGGTTAACTCTTGACCTTTCAGATAGCCATTCTCCTGAAGGAAACGAACTCGCGCCCGGATCTGATTCTCCTCTTTTTTGTAATCTTTGGTGATCACAAAATGACCACTTCGGTAGTTGCGAAGTGATTTCTGGAAAATCGGGTAGGCCTGTTCCCCGTGGCGACTGTAGAGCGACAGAATCGTCGCGTACGAAGCGACAAATCGGCTCTGAACCTCTTCGGATTCTTCGTAGAACAGACGTTTAACTTCTTTGGGATCGGTAGTTTCCGGCATGATATGACAGTAGACGTGACCGATCTCATCCATGCCGCGACGGCCCGCTCGCCCGGCCATTTGCAAAAACGCGCGGTTGGTCATGTACAAAAACTCTACGCCGTTGAATTTTTCCAGATCGTCAAAGATCACCGTTCGAGCGGGCATGTTTACACCCAAAGCGAACGTTTCTGTGCAGAACAGGAGTTTTATCAATCCCGTGGCGAACAACCGTTCAATAATCTCTTTCGCCGCTGGAAGAATTCCCGCGTGGTGAAATGCCACGCCTCGATACCAAAGTGACCGCAATGAATCGAGCTTGTCGTAGTCGTTGAGCTGATAGCGATTCACCAGATCATCGATCATTACGGCAATTTTATCTTTCTCTTCTTGATCCAAAAGATTGAGATCAGCATGGAACAGTGCATTTTTTTCACACGCTTTGCGATTGAAAGCGAAGTAGAGAATCGGGGTTCCTTCATCCTGAAGAACCGTATTGATAATCCGTCGGGAACTTGGTTTCCGAAACTGCATTTTTTTGCGCTGTTTTGGATTTTTTAGATACATTCGGTCAAGCATTTTGAACGATACGGGCCCGTATTTCGCCGAAAAGAGATGGTATTTCAGGGGAACCGGGCGAACAAGCTCTTTCACCACGGTGAATTTCGATTCGCGAACCGTCTCCATCCACTCGGCGAGATCGTCAATATTGGGTACCGTTGCCGACAGACAGACAAATCGAATATGATCCGGCGCCAGAATAATTGACTCTTCCCACACCGTTCCGCGCTCTTCGTCATCGATAAAGTGAACTTCATCGAAAACGGTGTAGAGCACATCGGTCAAGCGATCGGACTGTTCGAGAATCATGTTGCGGAAAATTTCAGTGGTCATAATGAGAATTGGCGCGCCAGGATTTACTGACAAGTCACCCGTGTGAATCCCCACCATTTCATCGCCAAATCGGTGCTTGAAATCGCGATATTTTTGGTTTGAAAGAGCTTTGATCGGCGCGGTGTAGATTACCTTTTTCCCTTTTTCAAGGCAGAGTTCTACGGCATATTCTGCTACCAGTGTTTTTCCACAGCCCGTTGGTGCAGAAACCAAAACCGACCGGTTTTCATCAATTGCATGAATCGCATCTTCTTGAAATTTATCCAGCGTTAGTCCGCGGTATTCCATATCACCCTCCCGGTGCAGTTCTATTTACACCAAGAATATACATATAAAGAAAGGATCGGTCTATTGATTAAAGCGGAACGCCTGAAAAGCAACGGTTTTTGCTGATTGGATTACCCCGTTAGATCTGAGTGTACCGGGATCTCGTTCTGTGGCACAAGAGTCTGTTCCAGAATTGATTCGGGGTAGAAAAGCGAGTCTTACCGAAAAGTCACGAGGTTGGATGTATCAAAACAGGCTCTATGCGCTGATCCGCGCTCTTCACCATGAACTAGAACTAATTACTAGACCTATTCGTTCTAAATTCTGGGCTACTTTAACTCCTCGGGTGTTTCTCTTCGAGGATCCTGTCTCGATTTTGTGAAACTCTCAGATGAAATTGTGTATAAATTGCGTCGAAAACTCTCAAGGTATCCCGCAGTGCCTGAATATGCGGGGCAGTGGGGTTTCTACTCGTTTAACCAGTATTTCACCGAGATGATTCAGCCCATTTCCGAGATTGAAAATCCCATTTCCGAGATGCAAAATCCCATTTCCGAGATGCAAAATCCCATTTCCGAGATGCAAAATCCCATTTCCGAGATGCAAAATCCCATTTCC
>DYSA01000215.1 GCA_020726425.1 Fibrobacter succinogenes
GGCAGAGCCTCGTCAGAAGCATTCCAAGGCCGGAGCCTCGGAACGAGTTGAATCTGTCACGAGAATTTATAGCACTGCTTTATCTGGACAATCGTGAAGAAAATTCAGTATTTCCGTGTGGTTGGTGAATTCTGAGGTTGTATCGTATTGAACTGGTGTACGCAGAAATCTGTTGTTTAGTGGTATGGAATAACTGAGCACCGCTGTTTCGTGATCATCTCTGTATATTATTCCGTCTAAAACTATGAAATATCACTCTCTTTATTGTATACTTACGGGACAGTTTCATTAACCGTGGATAGCTTCGTGATTTCTAAAACATTTCGGTATCGTGCAGATTTCTTTTTCTTACTCTTTTTCACCTTTGCCGCGGCGATTGTGGGGGATAACGCTACGGAAGCGTTGATCCTGTCGCAATACTCTTCGGCACAGATTTCTAAGATGTTCTCGGTCAACGCAATCATCCTCTTTCTCTTTTCACTTTTTTCTATGGGAATTGTCGATCGATTTAATCGGGCAAAACTGTATCAAGCATTTATCGTTCTGTATGGTATTGTCATTGTGGGAGCGTGGATTGCGGCGCAAAATGCGTTGTCGTGGATCTATTTACCTCTCTTTTCAATTGCGTACAGTGGAAAAATCTTTTCGTTCTTTTTTGTGTGGACCATGGCGAATGATATCACTGATGCGCGTCAAGGTCTCCGCGATTTTCCAATCATCGCTTCCGGGGGAACCTTGGGGGCGATTCTCACAACCTTTCTTATTCCCACGGTGGTATCAGCGGTTTCTACTTCACAGCTTCTTTTAATCTGGTTGCTTCCTCTGATCTGTGCATTCTTTATTGCGGGATCAATTCGCAAGCGCTACGCCAGCAGTTTTACTCGCGTTCATGTGGGAAAACGATCCATTGCCATTTCACCAAAAACGCTCGGTGAAAACCTTCTCGTTCTCGCCAAAGAACCACTTCTGCGGGGAATGGCGATCACCTACTTTCTTATTTTCTTCCTTCTGTTTAATCAGCAGTTCCTGTTCTATTCAGTGGTAAAAGAAAAGCTCTGGAACGCCGATGATATTTCCCGATTTTTGGGATACTTTACCGGAATCTCAATGAGTGTGACTTTTGTGATTCAACTGTTTATTGCGGCACCTGTGACGAGAAAGTTGGGAGTGATCCGCACGCTGTATCTTTTGCCGGTTGCAATGACGATCGCATTTGTCTCCATATTTATCGGTGGGATCTCGTGGACATGGGCATTCTTTTACGTGGTAATCTTAGGGGTTGTTCTGCGAATCGCCTTTTTTGATTCATTCTTTTCCCCAAGTTATCAGAACTTCTTTTCATCCTTGCCGGCTCACCTTCGCGGGAACAGTAAACTGGCTATTGATGGAATTGTTAAACCGGTGGCGATGATCGGTTCAACTCTGTGGATCGCCTTTATCCCTCAAACATTTTGGTCGAGACTGGTACTCTGTTTTGCCGCGGTGTATGCCTTGGTAACGGTGATTCGACTGAAAAAAAGATACATCTCCACCTTGGTGAAATACCTTACGGGATACCGCAACAACTCCGCCATGTCGATTTCTCAGGAAGCACATCTGTTTAATACTCGCGAAGGTTTGGAACAGTTGGAAAAAGTACTTCGCGAAGGAATCTACGAAATTCAGCGGTTCGCCGTCGATCTCTGCGTCACTATTGATTCACCCAAAAGCATTGCCCTCCTGATCAATCGCTTTTACGAACGAAATGGTGAAATTCAAGCCTATGTCACCACGGTTATTTCAAAGAGTAATCAGCCCGAAGTGGTTCCGTTCCTCTATGATGTGCTGAGGTTAACGCCCCATCCTCGCGTAGTGGCAAATACAATCTGGTCCTTGGGGGAAATGGGTCACGCGGATACTCAACGGGTTATTCCGTATCTGAAAAGTGAAACGCCCCGTATTCGCGGCAACGCAATTGTAGTTCTTGCCAAGCGAGGCGATCTCTCTTCCGATGAACAGGAACTCCTGATTCGAGCGATGCTCTTTCATCCGAATGAAAATATTCGCGCCGCAGGATTGTGGGCCGCTTCACAGGTGGAAATAACCCGTGAACTTCGCGCAGATATCCTTCAGTTTTGGAAAACAAGTCATCTGAAAATTGTGCGGAATATTTTCCTTTGGAGGCAGTATCTCGCGGCGATCAATGCTATGGGCGACCAGATGATGCTCGAAAAGCTCACTCGTTTTTATGGTGAATTGGATGAGTTGAAACAGCAGGTTTTTCGTGAAGGGCTTATCAAGTTTGGCCGAACTCACGGTGTGGAATCTCTGGTTCTTCTGGAGAATAGTGTGGAAGGTGCGGTTCAGGGAGCTGTGGTTGAAGCGATCGCCGAGAGCGAAGCACAACTCTCACCCGATCAGATTGAACGAGTAACACTGTTTGCAGAAAAAGAGTATGAACGAGCGGTGGAAGCCTTTGATATGATCACGTCACTTCACCTTGAAACGGATCCTCTTTTAACGTTATTGCGCGATACAATTCGCGAACAAGAACTATTCCTTCATTTGAAAAATCTTTTTTACCTTGCCCTTTTGCTGGATCGCAGTGGAAAACTGCGGAATGTTCAGACGAATTTCATTCACGACGATGGCACTCTGTATCCACAAGTGGTAGAGATTTTTGACACGATCCGCAGTAATCGGGTGAATCAACTGTTGGTAGCGTACAGTGAAATTGGTCGCGTTCCACGACGTAAACTTCCTCGGCCAGTTCTTTTGCGGCATTGTAAGGTGAGTGGATCAAAATTAGTGAGAGATATTGTTCAATATTTGCAGGAGAAAAATCATGAGTGAAAACAATCATTTGCGTCATATTGAAAATATCGTGTTACTGCGCAATACGCCGATTTTCAGCGGACTCGCCCCGTCACAACTTCAGCGTATAGCAATGGCACTTCACGAACATCGCTACGAAAAGGGCCAGAAAATTATCGAAAAAGGTACCCCCGTGACGACGCTCTCTATCATAAAAGAGGGGAGTTGTTCTAATGGAAAAGAGAGTTTTGGTCATGGAACAGCAATTAAGGTCGCCGCGATTTTTATCCCTAATTATTCCATAGCAGAAGATATCATCGCCAGTGAACGGTGTTCCGTTGTTTCGCTGGATCAAGGGGTACTTTACGAAACACTTCGCAATAATCCCGGCACAGCTCTTCGTTTGATCGAGTGGTTCGCCGGAGAGATTGAGTCGGTGAACTGATCGGGAATAGCTCTTTAGCGAGCGGCTGAGAATATAAAAAAGAGGTAGAAACCATGTGGGTAACTACCTCTTTTTTTGATTTGAAAATAACAACGAGCTACTGCGGATCTGCACTCCACCCATTTTCACCAATGAGAGGGACAAAGAGCAGTGGTTCGAACTGTTCGTGGATAATCTTATCACTCATTTTTGTGTAACGTTCGAGAATCTGACCTTCACGAGGCCCCGTTGGGATAATAAGAATTCCTCCAACCGCCAGTTGCGCGAGAAGCGATTCCGGAACCACCGGTGCACCGGCAGTCACGATGATTCTGTCAAAAGGTGCTTTGTCGGGAATTCCCTTTGTGCCATCTCCTTCGCGACAGATAATTGTGTTGATTCCGAGATCGCGAAATTTCTGTCGAGCTTTGATCGCCAACGAACTAATTCGTTCAATCGTGAAAACAGAACGAGTGAGTTGAGCGAGAATCGCCGCCTGATACCCAGATCCCGTGCCAATTTCCAGAACTTTCATGCCTTCTTGAACGTTGAGTAGATCGGTCATTCGGGCAACTATGGTAGGTTGAGAAATAGTTTGTCCATCGCTGGTGGGAAGGGTCATATCGGCATAGGCATTGTGCCAAAGTGCTTCGGTGACAAAGTGATGGCGAGGGACTGCGCGAAAGGCTTCAATAATCGGTTCTGATGTTACACCACTCTGACGGATCACGGTGATTAGATTTTCCAGTGAAATCGCATGGTCTGTATAACTTTTTCCGATCACTTATTCCCCTTCGAGTTGCGAACATACATTGTGGTTAGAAAAACTGCTCGTATCCATCGCAGTGTATCCTTCAAGTGTGAAATATGACTTGGCCCACCGTTATAAATTGTAGAAACAGGAACATTTGTAATCCTGTGCCCAAGCGAAGAAGTGAGGATTAGAATCTCTGATTCCATTTCAAATCGCGTGTACCTGCAGGAGAATGATTGCACAACGCTACTTCGATACGCACGATATCCACACTGAGAATCAGCAATCACTTGCCCAGTTACTAATGACAAAAACCACGACGTAAGTCCATTTGAACATTTCCGTGCAAAGGGCATGGAAGTTCCTGATCTATTTCTACTTCCTACTACAATAGCGCAGTTTTGATCTTCTTGCTTGATTTTATCGATGAACTGAGGAATATCTTCAGGAATATGCTGACCATCTGCATCCATTGTAATGATCCAAGAAAATTTATTAGCAAGTGAGTGGAATAGGGTGGTCAGTGCCGCGCCTTTTCCTCGATTTTCAGGGTGAATAATAGTTTGAATACCACAGGATTTGCAGACTGTTTTTGAAGAATCGTAATCCCCGTCGATAAGTACGACAACTTGAGAAGCAGGGATATAGCTCAGAAGGTGCGGAAGGAATTGCGACAGTTCATTTTCGGCGCGATAGGCGGGAATAGCAATAACAATATCTTTGGGAATTATGAACTCTTGTGTCGAAATCATTCTGTACCTCCGCAGAGAAAATACATCCTGCCCCATTGCTGGAAAATGTGTAGAATGGGTAAACTTGTATGATTTAGATCTTTCTTT
>DYSA01000216.1 GCA_020726425.1 Fibrobacter succinogenes
TTATTTTCATATTGAAAGGACATCGAAAAGGCCTCTGTTTTTCGATACTCTACGGGACACTTTTTTCAATACTCTACTTACAAAAAATTTCGGTAAACGGATTTGCCAATCTGATTTGTTCACTCTACGCAATAATTGCAATCAGCTATTTCTATGAAATCGGTTGGTTTAAAACAGAACAACGACTGGTTTCTACTCTGGATGATTTACTGCAGAAATCCATTGTCGATGAGCTGACAGATATCTACAATCGACGCTATTTTAATGAAATTTTGGCACGCGAAATTCAAAAGAATAAACGCGAAGCAACACTACTCGCATTTTTTATGCTCGATGTGGACAATTTCAAAGAGTACAACGATGAATACGGCCATCACAAAGGCGATCAAGTCCTTTCGCAAATTGGGCATCTGCTCAAGAATCATCTTCGTCGAGCTGGAGATTATCCCTTTCGACTGGGCGGTGAAGAGTTTGGTGGAGTGATCCACGCCAATCGCGCCGAAGAAGTGTTCCCCTTTGTTGATTCATTTCGGCAGGCAGTGGAAAATCTCAACATTGTACACGTGAAATCTCACAACGGGAGAGTTCTCACCGTTTCAATCGGCTTAAAGATAGCGCGAAAAGATGAAGGAATCACCGAAGAGGAGCTCTATCAGATGAGCGACGAACTGTTGTACAAAGCAAAAAGCAGTGGAAGAAACTGCACGTGCGCAGGGTAAGAGATTTTTACGGAAGATTATTACAATTACCAAAATTGGATCAAGCCAATGCAGAAGTTCCGGCGATATCCACTTTGAGTTGGAGTGCATGAAGAATTTTTATTAGTGTCAAGAGATTACAGTTGGAACCACTTTCGATCCGTGATACCTGCTGTTGAGTTACATGGGCACGCTTTGCCAGTTCGACTTGAGACATGCCAGATTGTTGGCGAGTCATGGCGATTCGAACTGCCAAGTCCGCGAGTTCGCGTTCTTCATCAAATATTTCTCTGAACGATTCATCTTTGCAGAGCTGTTCTGTATGATTTTCAAATGATTTCATGACCAAACTCCTTTAAAAGTTGTGGATTTGGGAATCTCAATTCACACGCTTCTCGAACCATTTTAGCCCGAGTAATTTCATTTTTTGGAACTTTCGACTGCCGTTTTACAAATCCATGCGAGAGGATAATGTTGTCGCCATACAAAAAGAAATAGAGCACCCGAACTTGGTCGCCAGTAATTTTAACTCGCAGTTCATGAATTCCATCTTCCAAAATATCTGCATACGGCCGTGGAAGTTGAGGCCCATGCTGTTGAAGTTGAGAAAGCCATGCCAAGACCTTTGCCTGTTCTCTTGGTGCGAACGAATCAATCATCTCCTGCACAGGACATTCACCGGATTCTGTCTGATAGTAAAGAATGTTCCATTTCATACAACTAATCTACATCATTTATGGTGTATCTGCAACAGGAAAAAACGGGAAGAACTTTTGTTCTTCCCGCCAAATCTTCGTATCACGTTGGATGTACCACGATTCAAGCAATTTAATTCGTGTAACGTTCTACATGAAACGCGATACGTATCCTAATTCGCACAGCTCACGCACTCTTCCTTGGAACTGGCGATATTGCTGTTCTTTTGGATTGTTCTGGTGTAGTAGATCGATTTCGATCCCGCTTTCCACGCCGTAAAGATCGTTTCGTAAATATCCCGCGCCTGAATATTGTTGTTCAGGTTGTAGAGCACTTCCATGGAGATTCCCTGATCGATCCACTTCTGGATTTCCGCGATCACGGTCACCACTTTGCGCTGATCGATGTGCTTGTTTTCCTTATAATACCAGAACGCTTCCTTGATAAAAGGCGGGCAGATTGGAATCGCACCGTTGGCATTTTTGTCCACGTGGAACTTGCTGTACACCGGCAGAACTCCCGCCGAACATCCCTGAAGGAGCGAACTCGACGTGTTCGGCGCAATCGCCAAGAGTTGACTGTTGCGAATCCCGTGCTCCTTGATCTCTTCGATGAGAGTCATCCACTTTTCGCCGAGAGTCGATTCGGTTCTGAACCACGACTCTTCGCGACCGAACAGAACACCCTTGCTCCAGTCTGACCCGGCGAACTGTGGGTACGCGCCACGAGTTTTGGCCAGTTCAACACTCGCCTTGATCGAAAACCAGGCGATCTCTTCGAACAGTTTGCCCACATAATCGATTGAATTTTCGTAAAGTACCCCGTTCTTTGCCAAAATATCAGCAAGTCCCATGGCGCCGATTCCGATTGTGCGGTAGCGATTGTTGTGCATATCCGACTCTTTGATCGGGGTTTCGGTCATGTCGATGGTGTTGTCCAGAATCCGCACCGCCATAGCGCACGACTCTTCCATATCCTCTTCGCGAATCACCGCAAGATTCAGTGATACGAGGTTGCAGGTGTGGATCAGACCGTCCTGTGAACGCTGGGTCACCACGCCGTTTTCCACGGTGGTCTTGATATTGTTGGTCGGTCTGAAATTGGAGAACGACTCTTGGCAAAGGTTCCCCGAACCGATCATTCCGTCGTGTTTGTTTGGGTTGGTCTGGTTCACCGTGTCTTTAAAGAAAATGTACGGCATCCCTGTTTCGACCTGTGATTTCATGATCTGCTTGAACAGCTCTTTCGCTTTCACTTTTTTGATCAGTTTCAGTTCGCCGAGAGATTCAATTTTTGTATAGAACTTGGTGAACTCTTCGCCCCACAGTTCCGCGATATCGGTGTTGTAGAGTCGCGTGATTTCGTGCGGATCCATAAGCGTCCACTCTTCGTTGGCTTCCACGCGCTCCATAAAGAGATCCGGAACCACCACCTGCGGGAAAATGTCATACGCCTTTTTGCGCTGGTCGCCATTTTCAGTCTGAAGTTCTAAGAAATCAGGCACATCGAGATGCCAGATGTCCAGAGCAACCGTGAGCGCACCGGCCCGTTTTCCCATCTGATTTACCGCCACCGCCGTGTCGTTCATGATTCGGATCCACGGAATTACTCCACCCGAAGCATGAGGAACACCCATGATTTCCGCTCCACCGGCACGAACGCGAGAGATATTTACTCCCACGCCTCCGCCGTTTTTGGAAATCTGAGCGATCGAGTTCACGGTGTAAAAGATTGAATCGAGTGAATCGTCCATGGCCGCAACAAAACAGCTTGAAAGGTTTCCGTTGATTCGGCGAAGGTTGATTAGAATCGGTGTGGCCAGCGAAATTTTGCGCTGAGCGATCGCTTTGTAGAACTTTTTCACCATGGTCATGCGAATATCTTTGGGTTCGTGGGAAGCCAAAAAGAGTGCCACGGTCATGAACAGTTCTTGCGGAAGTTCAAACACATTTCCGCGATCCTTTATCGTATACCGATTCGCCATGAGTCGAGCTCCGGCGTAGTCAAAATCGAGATCGTACCGCGGTTTAATCATTTTGCCCGCTTCGTAGATCTCGATTTCCGAGTAGTGCTCAAAAATCACCGGATCATAGTGTTTTTTCTCCACGGCAGAACGGACAAATTCGAGATAATCGCCGTAGGGAAATTCGTCGTAGCCACGGTAGTGAGCTGCTTCTTTGTAGATCTCCATAAGAAGAAGTCGCGCCGCCACGATGCGAAACTCGGGACGTTCAACGGAAGTCATGCGAAGCGCCTGATCCACCAGCGACATCTGAATATCGGTGGTGGTAATTTTTTCGTTTGTGTAGATCGAGGTGATGTGACTTTCCAGTTCGAGTGGCTCTACGGGAAGATCCTGACACGCCCAATCAATGGCGTCGCGAATCTCCTGAATGTCAATTGCCGACTCTTTTTGATTTCTTTTAATAACCATCATCGTGCTGAATCCTTATGTTATCTTTTGTAATCCCGACTAATCGTGTGAACTTTAGAGCCACCAAATATAGTATTGAGATTTGATCAATACCACCACAAACTGTGTTTTGTTGGTTTCTAGGTGCGAAGTGTACTGCCAATGCGGAGTTGCGAAGTTTCGATGAAAAACGGGCGGATTTCAGCTCCGCCCGTATCACCGTGTTCTTGACGAACGCATCGTTCGCCCTACCATTCGCTTTGTCATTTAATCGCTTGGACGTTTAATCGATCCAAACCTTAAAATTCACCAATCTACGGCTCGAACTGCGGGGGAATTAAGAATCTGCTGATCCCGTGTTACCAACATAGCCTTAGCCTGAACAGCTGAAGCGGCGATTATTGCATCGGGCAATATTAAACGAGATACAGAGCGAATTTCGGTAATCTTTGAAATAACCGGCGTATCAGAATGGTGTAAATCTACCACTGAAACCATCGATTCAAAATCTTTTAAACAGAAGAACATCGGCAGTTGTCAATCCTCGAAAAGAGAGAAATTCAATCGAGGAGACAACCGACATTCCAATCCACGAAGCCTCTTTCATCATCGATTCCAAAACGCAATCACCGGCCAGTAGTGCAACTATTGCGTTCGTGTCCAAAAAATAACGTTCACCACTCATCGCGAAGTTCCCGTTGCATGGCTACGGCATCGCCACTCCACGATAGCTTTCCCGCAACCCGCGAAAAATTATACTGAGACGATTTTTCTTCAATAACGATCTGAACATCCGCTTCGGCATAGGCTCGGTTGAGCGGAATATCGAGGTGGGCGATTCCGTTTGCATCGCCGGTTACATGAGCGGTCAAAATCATGGTGACTCCTTTGTTTTTCTGCGGGAATAATATACATCCCCCCGCATCTATATTCATTTAATCGCTTGGACGTTTAATCGATCCGAATCTTCTGAACCACAGAAATTTTCCCCGCCA
>DYSA01000217.1 GCA_020726425.1 Fibrobacter succinogenes
CGAATTTCTATTTTTTCTTGGGATCTTTTTTAACGGGCTTCTTCGTTCCCTTTTTAGAAGTTGAAGCTGTTTTCACAATCGAAGTGCGATAGAATTTTGTAATCCCCGTGGCTCCACCATTGAGCACAACTTTGTACTCGTGAGCACCTTCGGGAACCTTAAATTCGATCACCACCGCATCGGTAAGTTTTTCACCCATGGGAACACTCTGTTTTGCCTGTGGAAGAGCAATCGACGCTTTATTTCCGTAGGTTTGATTCACAATAAACAGTTTATCCGACTGTTTTACTGTTTCAATGCGATGAGAAACAACGCGAGTTCCTTCGAAAACGGTGAGATCAATTTTTGTCGTTTTCGCCTTGGAGGGCACGCGAACAAAAATCTTTGCCGACGTTGAACCACTTACTTTGAGAACCGGATTAACCCCGCCACCAACTTTAAAGTAGGTGTATGCTCGTTTTCCATTAGAGACCGGAACTGGCATTCCACCATCAGCCGGAGCGAGTGAATAGAGTTTCACTTTTTTGAATTTCATCAACTTAAGTGTACCACCGGCTGTCGAAGCAATGGAGTAGGTTCCCGGTTCAAGCTGAAGTTTCGCCACGTGATTCCCCAGAGCCATCTCCACAGATTTGAACGGTTTGCCATTTCGAGTAATCGTAAATGTCGATTTAGCGGGAACAGTAACAATCCAGCGAGTACTTGCTTTTTTAGTGATAGTCAGAACAATCGGTTTATGCTGACTCAAATCGGCAAGTTTCGTCGTTCCCTTTCCACTTTTTACAACCACGCGAGGACCTTTTAACAGGTCAGTCTGATTTGTCCATCCGGCGAATGTCATTGCAACAATTGACACTATAAGTACAAGCGATTTCATCAAAGCATCTCCTCTTTTCTTGGGTTTTTCATAAGATTATCCGTAAGTCCCCACGCCACCGCTACGACAAGTCCAAAGAATCCAATAAGCATAATCAGATTGACCCACCAGATATAGCGAGTCGATTTAAACAACTTGTCAGAATCGCCGGGCTGAGCCATTACTGCAGGGGCTAAAGGAAGATCCGCCATCCGCGCAAGTGCAGGAATATCGCGAAGGTCGATTACCGACAATCCTTTTTTCAGATAATTCGTCATATTTCCCGGGAAAGGTTCTTTTTCAAGTTCAAGAATGCTCTCCTGCTTTTGAATTCCCGGAGTAAAAATCGCCTGAGCTCCGCTGGTTCCCAAATTTGAAATTCCTCCACCAATATTGATAAAGAGCGGAACACGCATTCCTTTGGTCGCATTTTCAAAAAGAACTTCTTCTTGAGCAATCGCAGCCGTAAGTGGAAGAGTATCAACGAGTGTTACGCCTGAACCGATGATATTCGCCTTGAGCATTTCACGCGCATCAAGAGCCAAACCGCCCCCGACGTTACTTCCCCCACCCACTGCCGCAGCAATGGCGTGGTCTTTCAAAAATCCTTTTGAAACCAATAGATTTTCGATCGACATCCACGTCAAACCGGGGATATTTGCGCCGTAAGAAGACGAACCTTCGGAAGCGATCCACACCGGTTTTGCCCCGTAGCACTGAATCGCAATGATCGTTGCAATATCCAGAGCCGGGAACGATCCGGTCAAGCCAATGAGAACGGCATCGCCTTTTTTCACACCGGTTTGGTCGAGAAGATCAACAATGTACGCAGCCCAGTTAGGATTGATTGACGTCAATTTCGATTCGAGATTTCCGCGAACCGTAGTAATTGGACTTGATTCGACGCCCAACAGCCCACTTTCGGTGAGATCATCCACATTGTCGATTTCAATTCCCAGAGACTGGCGATACGTTTTTACTTCGCGATACGCTTCACGTGTTTGCGTCGCCGCTTCCATTTTAATTTCATAATTTTTGGCTGGAGCAGTTTTCAATGTAAAAACCGAAGCGGCGATACAAAGTGCGCCGACAATTCCAAGGCCAATCATTTCAGGGTTTGTCAGTTTATGTCTCTTGAGAATCATATAATAGGGTTGCCTCCATGAATAACAATCATCGTCAATCGAACGAGGGTAACTACCACCGCGAGCATTCCAAGACTCGGCATAACACCCTGTTTGTCCATCCAATACGCCATCAATCCCGGAATAATGAATCCGAAAGCCTGAAGCTGTAGGATCAAATCATTGGGGACGACATAGTAGAGCATTCGCGTGAGTTGAGCGAAAATGAATCCCAGAACAACCGACAGAAACAGTTTCCGACGACCGTAAATCAGTGCATATTTGGTTACCAGTTTGAGTACGCCCAAGGAGAGTAAGCTCGCCAGAAGAGTGGCAATCAGCATACCGGGATTACTCGAAATTACCGCAATATACCCGGGAACAACAAGTCCACCGGCAACGAAACCCAATGCTTCGGAAAAGTAGAGTGAGTAAAGCAGTCCCAGCGCAACTGCTTCCGTAAGAGTCGTAATAATCATTCCAGTACTCCTGTTTTTGACTGTTCTTCAAAAAGATTCACCACATTTGTTCCCAAACCAACGATATTCCCCATGGCAACCGCCACCGCGCCGCCGGAAATATGAGCCATCATGGCATCGACGACAGTCTGTGGTTCCGGCTCTTCCAGCGCGATAATGCGATCTTCGGAAACGCCAATAGAACGTAGTTTTTCCGCGGCGAAACTCACCGGGCTCCCGGCAATCACGTAGTAATCAGCTTTCAGTTTTTCACCGAGAATCTGCACAAAACTTTCGGTTCTTTGCACGCGGTCAGGGCGAAGAATCAAGAGTGCCAAGCTTGTTACGGGCCGTTTTTTAATCGCATTATTCCAGATCATTGTCGATGAATCAGGGTCATTTGCCGCAAGAGCGTTGAAGAAATAGAACGTGCCATCTTTGCGATTCACCGTATATTCACGAAGAACGCCGGGATCCGGTTCTGCTTCGTACATTCCCAGAAACGCCGTTTTGCGATCGATTCCGTAGTATTCCGCAGTGGCAAGGGCGATACACACATTCTCTTTGTGTTCGATATACGAAAACCCTTCCATCTCTTCATCGGTGATTCCGTCGGGATCACACTGGATCAATTTGGTTCCTCGTTTACGCGCTTCTTCTTGCATCACCGAGAACCATTTTTTTTCTGCAGTAAATGCCATTCCATTTCTCGGAAGGGAACGACAAAGATTCACTGCCACATCATACACCGTTGGGCCCATCACATCGAGATGGTCTTCGCGAACATTGGTTATAATTCCCAACGTTCCTTTGATAACTCGATCTTCGAGACAGGAGATATACTCAGGTGTCACCGCCATACACTCGGCAATCAAGATATGAGCATCCAGCTCATGGGCTTTTTTAACCACTTTGAGCTGTTCGATGATATTCGGTTTTCCCGCACGGAAAATCGGTATTTCATGGCCATCGGGGAAAATGAACCGTGGCATGGTTCCGGTCGTTTTCGTGATTACCGGCTTGCCTCCACGGCGAAGCGCTCCACCCAAAATACGGGTGGTTGAAGATTTCCCCCGTGCACCATTGATATGGACACGGTGCGGAATTTCCTTTAATCTGGCGAGATGTCGTTGATACCGAACCACCTCAATCCCGGTGAAAATAGTAAAGACCGAGGCAACAACCCCCATCACATACATATCTTCCGGGGCCACATGAAAAAACATAGGCGAACCTCTTTCTCAGTTAGTCAGAATCTCTGCCCAGTGAACAGTCCCATTTAAGTCGAACAAAAGCGGTGTGACGATCCCAATCATCATAAGAAATATTGCTGTTTCGAAACCGAAGTTTTCCTCCAGCCTGAATATGCAAATCTGAAACTACCGAAATATCGAGAAATAAAGAAGCTCCAAAGAGTGAAATCAGCTCTTTTAGGGAGTCGCTACTTTGGGGATCGGAAATCGGCGAACCATAGATTCGACGAGCGTAATTTCCACTCAGAGAAGCGTAACTTCCCTTAGAGCCAAATCGCACCGCAAGGGAAGGTGAAATTTCACCTTGAGAGTATTTTTTTGTATCACCTTCAGCGAGATTAAGATCGATTGATCCATCAACGCCGAAAGATTTCATTTGCACGGGAACCCGCTTTTTTGCTTTAAATCGGTAACTCCACGCGGGATCAAAGGACAAATCGATACCGTCGTACTCGTTTCCGATATCATCGGTATAAGATCCTTTCACACCAAACTCTATGACCTGTCTCGAAAACACCAGTTTCATCGGAAGATCAATCAGTGCTTTGCGTTGAGCCACCACAAAGTTCCGCACATTTCGAGCGCTGTCAGATACTAACACAACATTGTTCGCATACCAGAGTGCGTAGGACAACTCCGGGGTGATACGAAATTTCCCCGAGCGAATCGGTGCACCGACACCGATATCAATAAGTGGATCGTTGTATTTTGGAGCGCGATCCTGAACATGAAGTTCGTATGAAAGATCTATTTTGCCATACACGGGCCCATGAGCAGGAAACCATTTCGCCCCAACCGAAGGTGTTACATACCCCTGTGCGACTTCCAAAATGTTCTGGCCAATATTTGATTCATAATTTCCCGTTATCGATGCATGATACTCTAATTTGGGCTGTGCCGCTACAAGTGGCAAAGCAGAAACAACAGAAAGAACAAATACCGTTAATAGATGTTTCATGTTACAACCCCAATCTTTTGCGTGAGTCTGCATAGTACGTTGCATCATCAAAACTTGAAGTACCTTTATCGTATTCTGAAACATATTGATTTAAAAAGCGGTCTCGTTTAACTGTGTCATTTAAGATGTCAAACTGAACCCC
>DYSA01000218.1 GCA_020726425.1 Fibrobacter succinogenes
AGAAGCAAAAGCGGCGGCAGAAGCAAAAGCGGCGGCAGAAGCTCAAGTGGCGGCAGAAGCAAAAGCAACGACTGTGGAATTAATTGATACAACCATTCTTGCACAGGAGCAAAGTCAACTTGAACAAGAACTCGCTCATGCAGAATCACTGCGCGATAGCTCTGAAATGCAATCGGCAATTGATTCCAATGAAGCTCGTGAAGCAGTAAAGAAAGCGGAACTTTCAGCGGAGAGTGCAAAAAATCAGAGAATGAAAGCCGAATCACTTCTGGTTGAACTGAATAGTGCTCGTTCTGCACTGGAAAATGCACTCGCCGAGAATGCAAAACGATCTGCTGTAGCAGTTGCAAAAACTCCAGAACCAGTGCTTCATCTCGATTTTGACCTTGATGAAGATCTCGATTAAGAATTATCGAAACTTTTTTTGTTGAATAACTGTTCCAAAGGTTTGTCTTTCACCTAAGACAAACCCTTTTTTACTCTTGAGCCCCGCTCCATTTACCAAAGCAGAAGGGCGATTTCACCAACCGTAAAATCGCCCTTATACCATTTTTCGTAGTAAAGAACTACTTACAAAACAGTGATCGTATACATTTGCAGATCCTTGCCTTCGGGACGATAACTCGTTCCTAATTTACGATCGCTCGATTCCAGATAGTACTTCATCGGCTTTCCTCGAACGATCTCTCCAGATTCACCGAATTCCATCTTAAAAATCATCCGCGTTTTACCCGCTTTTTCATCGCTATTATCTTCCTGTTGGCGCAGTCCCATGGTCTGAAAAGCAAAGGTTTCATACATCCAATAGGACGTATACTCTTCGCGCCCTGAACCAATTTTACCAGTAAAGATTGATTCAGTACTGAGAACCGAATCACGGCCATCGAGAGTAACTTCAAGGAAGTAACTCTGATTGTCAGCATACGTTACCGAAAATGCGTTTTTGTCCACTACTGTAGAAGTGATAAACGGTGTTGTTTCTGGATCAAAAAATGATACATCACCACTAACTACATAGAGTTTCGCGCCCGTTTGAACGGGGCGATTGTTCGTATACACACCGGGAATTCCCTTGAATTTCGAGTGATAGCGAACCGTATGGAGTAGCTCGCCACTAAATCCGCCATCGGCCTGATAATCACAGTAAATTTTGAATCCCACAGAAAGGAACTGACACACACCATCCAACTGCTTACCCAGATCGTAGGGAACCTCCGCCTTTATCGAAGGGGGAAGCAGAGAAATTGAATCGAACATATTCAAAAGTCCCTGCTTATCCTGAGGAATTGCGAACTCTTCCGAGGAAATATTCAAAGACTGGCCATACTTTTCAAACTCATCCATCCAGTTTTCTGGAATCCCCGGGGATTTGCGCATAATCGAATCGGGAATCACGAATTTCATTTCAAACTGCTGAAGAGAGTCTGATGTTGCACTAACCAAATGCATCGGTTCTACAATCCATTTGTCCAGCGATTGAGAATCCAGCGTTTTATTTTCGCCATAGACATTTTGAAGGAACTGCCAAGAGACTCCCCATTTCACATTTGCCGCATTTACCGATTTACCGGTGAAAAACGAACGAAGAGTAACCGTATCGCCGGGAGCCATCTCCGGGGTTTCATAATAAAACGACACGGCACGAGCAAATTCACCATCAATCTTATCGTAATACCGATCAAATTCATTGCAACTTGTGAGCGCAAGAGCACCAATTAACGCTATGATATATTTCATGTTCTATCCTTTCCTAGAATTCCCAACTCAAACCAATTGCCGGAATAATCGGCATGGAAATGAATTTCTGTTCAATGTAAAAATCATCCCAATCAGGATTTTCCGGACTCTTGTAAATTGGATACGAAGCGTTCTGAAGATCGATATAGGTTGTCAAAATCGTTTTTTTCAGGATGTACTTTTTCTCCACACGAATATCAATCTGGAAAAATGGATCCATACGAGTCGAGTTCACTTCGCCATAGACCGGACTCATAAAGTGATCCTTGAGATTTTCTGTTCTTCCCAGAACCGGCGTGGTCGGATTCCCGGTGGTGTACCGAATTCGGCTTCCCAGTTCCCAGTTTTTCCGCAAACGCCACGATCCAACTACCTGAATATTCTGGGTCTGATCCTTGTCGAACAGGGCCCAGCGATTTTCGCTGTCGTTCCACCGTTCACTGCGAGAAAGTGTATAGGCAACCCATCCGAAAAACCGTTCACCTTGGTAGTGGCGAAGCATCAGTTCCAGACCGTATGTTCTCCCCTTTCCATCATCGAGAAATGGCGGTGTCGATTCTCCGATTTTCGCGATATCGGTGCTATCCGTTGCCTGAGAAATATCCCACTGACTGTTGAAATATCCCTGAGCATCAAGCATGAGAAGATCGGTGATATTCCATTCGTATCCCGCGACATAGTGAGCGGCTTTTGTCGATCCCAGTTTTGGATTTCCCCATTTTTCATGAGTAACCTGTCCCTGTGGTTGCGGTTCCTGATTGTAGGTTCCCACCGCTCCTTTTATGAGATTTTTATCGTTCAACTTGTACCGGCCGTTTAACCGGAATGCGGGATCACCAGAATATTTTGTTTTGTTCCAATCGCCATAATTTGCGAACTCAGGCAGAAGCGAACCATCGTAATTGAGATGTTCATAGTAGTCGTAGCGAATACCAGGAATAATCAACAGCTTGTCCGTTGGTTTCCATTCGAGATTTGCGAATCCGCCGATCTGCGCAAAGGCCCAGTCATTGCGAATGTCACGACTGATCCCTTTCTCCGTCAGAATATCCAGTTCGATATCTACATTTCCCGCGTAGCCATCAACACCGCCGTTGAGTGTCATCTTATCGTTGAAACTCCAGGCGAGATTATTGCGGAACTGCACTCCATTGGCATTAAACTTCTGACGGAAAAATCCCAAAATCGCAATATTGTTCTCGTTGTATCTATGGAATATCGAAAGCTTATTTTTCAACTGATCGGTAATTGCATACTCCCAACTTGCGCCGGCGATATTGAAAAACGTTTTTGTTTTCACCCGATCCGACTCATCAGTCAGTTCGTCGGATCCCAGTTTTCGATCTTGAAAGAGTACCGCCAGCGAATCATACGATCCAAAGGAGGTGATCGCAATGCGATGATCTTCGCTTGGAGTGACATCAAAACGAGTCGTATAGTCCCAGTAGTGCGGACTGATCGTGGTTCCGAACTTTTGAGCACCGCTCTCTTCAAGACTTTTCATCACTCCCTGAAGAATTTCTCCAAAGAACGATCGGCGAGCCGTTGCCATGAATGAAAGTTTCTTGGGAATGATCGGGCCATCAACGCGGAACGATGCATCGAGCGTACTCGCATCAACTTTTCCGTGAATGCGATCTTCGGAAGGAACTTTTGTTTTCAGATCCACGACCCCACCGATGGCATTGCCGTAACTACTTCCGAATCCGCCGGGATAGAAATCAAGTCCCGCAAGACCATCGCCATTGTAGGTCGATTTCAATCCGCCAAAGTGATAGAGCAGAGGAATTTCAATTCCATCGAGATTGAATTTTGAATCGTAGGTGTAACTTCCGCGAATAACCACTTCGCCACTGGCAAACGATGGACGTGCCACGCCGGGCATCGCCTGAACAACTTTCACAGCATCGCCACCCAAACCGGCAACTTTTTTGATTTCATTCACCGAAATCTGACGACGACTCACCTCTTTCTCTTCGCCCGTATAGTACGAAGTCACGGTGTAGTCGTTGTAGGAAAGTTTGCTGAGCCAGAGTTTTAGATCCACCTGTTCGCTCTGAGAGATAGTCTCTTTCGTTTCGAGGATTTCGTAGCCGGTGTGAGGAATCCGCAAGGTGATCTCTCCCGCAGGAAGTGATTTAAATGAGAATCTCCCCAACGAATCGGTAGTGGTAATCAACATGCCATTATCAAGCGTTTGCCCTTCGAACTCGCCGATCTTTTCCAGATAGCGATCAAGGGGAACCGAAAGTCCTTCGTAGGATTTTCCGCTGAACACCGCCGCAACAGGAACATCAGCGAGAAGGTTTTTCGTGCCCCGTTCTGCTAAAACACCCTGACAGTTGACATACTCTTCGAGCTGCTGAACCACTTCATCTATTGAGAATTTGTACTCATACTCGATATAGACCGACACCGGTTTTCCCGACGCTTCAGCAGGAGTAAAGGCAAATTTAAGCGAAGCTTCACGGGCCAATGAGTCAAGAGTTGGATTGAATCCGCCAATCACGGAAGACTCTTCAACACGACCGGAATCGTTCACCAAAAGGTTGAGGCGAGTAACTCCTTCAATCCCCTGTTTCTGAAACTCTTCCGGGTAGAGAGCATCGACAAATCCCGTTTGAACGGGCATTTTTTCCAGAGGAGGAAGTTCTGATTCTGTTTGTGTAGATTGTTCATCTAAAATAATGTCATCGGATACCAGTTCGATTTCACCGGGATCTTGAGCGGCAAGCATTGTTGCCGCGGACAATACCAAGAACCGTTTTTTCATTTTCTATCCTTATGTTCAGTTATAACAAGAATTTTTCGTTTTCAACGCTCTGCGCGTTACTACTTTGAGCTTTGCGCGTTACTACTTAATCTTCGTAATTATCAAGCTAGAGCCGTAGTATAAGATCTCGTAACAGGTTTCCAAACCTGTTACAAATATCTTGAGGCTCCAGCCGCAATGAATCGAGGCAGAACCTCGCGGTCAGCATTCCAAGACAGGAGAGGCTGTGCAAGTATTCAATAAATCGCACATCAATTGTGTAGGGGCACGG
>DYSA01000219.1 GCA_020726425.1 Fibrobacter succinogenes
GAATAAGTTTGGAAATTGTTTATTGCTCATAGATGAAAATCGATGGTGAATAGAAAAAAGGGACTACTCTTTTCGAATAATCCCTTTTTGATCAGGTGAACAAACGATTATCGTCGTCCCCAGAATTTCCCCGGTTCACCACCACTTTTCGGTTTTGCAGAACTGTTTGAA
This sequence comes from Fibrobacter succinogenes, assembly GCA_020726425.1. Taxonomy (GTDB): domain Bacteria; phylum Fibrobacterota; class Chitinivibrionia; order Chitinivibrionales; family Chitinivibrionaceae; genus JAIFMU01. Next base: position 172 of record DYSA01000219.1, read on the forward strand.
GGTGTTCGTGCAGTTCCGGATGGTTTTGATTCACTGCGAGGTTTATTTGAAGAACTTGGATCAACGCGCGGTTTTCCCGTGGCATTTCCCCGACTGGAACTTGTGGCCCCACTTTTTTTAGGAGTGCTCCGACTCGAACCACGGCCTGCGAAATAGTTGCCTGATCCGGCGGTTCGTGAAGCACGAGGTGGAAGTTGCGAATCTGGATCAATCTCCTTGGCACTTTGATACCCCGGGATCAGTTCCGATTCAATTTTGCACTTGAGAAGACGTTCGATCGGTCGAAGAAGTGGAACATCTTCGGCACCGATGAGAGACACCGCCACACCTTCGGATCCGGCACGACCAGTTCGTCCAATTCGGTGAACGTAGTCTTCGGGAACATTGGGAAGATCGTAGTTCACCACATGAGGAAGTTTGTCGATATCCAATCCTCGAGCAGCAATATCAGTGGCTGTCAACACGCGGATTTCACCTGCTTTAAATTCTGCAAGTGCTTTTGTTCGAGCATTTTGACTTTTATTACCGTGAATCGCAAGGGCGGGAATATTTGCTTTGTTAAGGTAGGTCGCGAGTTGATTCGCTCCACCTTTGGTTCTTGTAAACACGAGAACCTGTTTCCATTCTCCCACCGTAATTAATTGCTTGAGAAGATCTTTTTTCCGCGTTTTGTGAACCGGATAGACCATCTGTTCAACTGTTTCAGCTGCGGTGTTATGGCGAACCGTTTCCACAAGAGTGGGATTTCGCAGGATGCCATCAGCCAATTTTTTGATCGCAGGAGAAAAGGTAGCTGAGAAGAGAAGATTCTGGCGAACCTTTGGCAATAGTGCCAGAATTCGTTTAATATCATGGATAAATCCCATATCAAGCATTCGGTCAGCTTCGTCGAGAACCAGAATTTCAACTCGAGATAGATCGATTGTCTTTTGATTGCAGTGATCGAGCAGGCGTCCCGGAGTGGCAACGACAATGTCTACACCGCGGCGAATCGCGGCTTTTTGTGGTTCCATACCAACTCCACCAAAAATTACGGATGATTTCAGTGGAAGGTGGACACCGTAGGTTTTCACTGATTCATCGACTTGAGCCGCTAGTTCGCGGGTCGGTGTGAGAATCAACGCACGAGGGCGTTTTTCGGCATGGTTACTATTCATTAAAAGATGCAAAAGGGGAAGCGTAAATGCTGCAGTTTTACCGGTTCCTGTTTGAGCACCACCCATTACATCTGATCCATCGAGAATTGGTGGGATCGCTTGAGCTTGAATGGGAGTGGGGATTTCGTATCCCTTTGCGGTGAGTGCAGAAAGAAGTTCGGGTCTAAGCCCCAACTGTTCAAAAGTCATAAAACATCCATAAATTAGGATAGAGGTGCCCTGCTGAAGAATCGACGCGTCGGCGGGGAGCCGATGGGCACAAAAAGCGAGAATTCACAGGGCTAATATAGTTTCGGGAAAAAATTTGTGTGAATTTGATCCAAAATCGATACGTACTGCTGAATTTTTAGAATAAAAGACGCATGTACACAACACTTTTTTTGTAAGCGAAAGCTATTTTATGTTAGTTAATTAAAACAAGAGTAAAGGATGAATCGTATGGTACGTGATTATGATCTTTCTCCTTCTTTAGAAGATTATCTTGAAGTTATTTGGGATCTTGAAGAGATAAATACAGTGGCTCGAGTAAAAGACATTTCTGAACGGCTTGAGGTAAAACGTTCTTCTGTAACAATCGCCCTTCGAACACTCGGGGAAAAAGGGCTGGTGAACTACTCACCCTACGCGATAATAACGCTCACAGATGAAGGGAAACGGGTCGGTGCGGAGATTCGCCATAAACACAATCTCCTCAGGACTTTTTTTACCGAAGTTTTAGGAATCGATATTGTCACCGCAAATGGAGCGGCATGTTCTATGGAACACGGACTTGCACCTTCTATCCAGAATCGCTTAGAAACATTTCTTTCCGTGTTAAACAGCGATGAGGCGTACCGATCAGAACTGATAGTTCGCATGGATGATTGGGATGCAGTTCACGCGTCCAAGTTGTCTCCCGATTCACAACTTCCCCTTCTTGCGGGACTTGACTCTCTTGTGGCCGGTGATGAGTGCGTGGTGTTCCAAATTCTGGGGACAGGAGCGGTTAAGTCGCGACTAATGGAGATGGGGATTGTTACGGGACAGGCAATTAAGATTCTTGAAGGCGATGATTCCAGCGAAACACTTCAGTTGCAGCTCAAAACATTTCGCATAGCTCTCAAAAAAAGTGATGCAGCACAAATTCTTGTAGAAAAACGATCGTAAACGGCAAAAAGTTGGCGGACACTATGGCAGAGATTAAGAAAAAAGTCGCACTGGTCGGAAACCCTAATTGTGGTAAAACCACACTGTTCAATGTAATCACCGGCGCTCATCAGCACGTGGGAAACTGGGGTGGAGTGACTGTTGATATCACCGAAGGAGATTGTAAGGTTCACGGGAAATTATATACCTTTGTTGATCTACCCGGAACGTACAGTCTTTCTGCATTTTCAATGGAAGAGAAAGTCGCACGCGATTACATTATCGAAGAGAAACCGGATCTTGTTGTCAACGTTGTTGATGGAACAAATCTTGAGCGTTCTCTCTACTTGACCGTTCAACTGATGGAATTGGGTGTTCGCCCGCTGTTAGTGATCAACATGTGGGACGAAGTACTTCAAAAAGGGTATCATATCGATTTGGTACGCTTGTCTGAACTTCTCGGTATTCAAGTTGTTACCGCTGTTGGTAAAACCGGTAAAGGAATTGATAAGATACTTGCAGAAGTGGAGCTTCGCGATGGTTTCGAAGAGCTCAAACCATTTTCTCCCCATCTGCTTCAAGAAGTGGCAGATGCCTTCCAAGAGGTCAAAGATTCGCTTTGTAGTTGCGCTCTTGATCATAAGCATCTCCCTGAATGGATTGCAATTAAGCTTCTCGAAAACGATTGCACGGTCATCGATTCGGTGGGGCGCTGTCAAGAGGGGAGAGAGTTGTGTGATCGCGTTCAAGAGATTATTAAGTCGGTGGAACGAATCACCGGTGATGAACCGGAAGCACTTATTTCTGAAGCGCGCTATGGCTGGGCCACCGGGATCACTCGTGAAACTGTGACTCGCGATTCAGTAAAAAATCGCGTTGACATTTCCGATTATGTCGATGCCATTTTGACACATAAAGTGTGGGCGTATCCATTTTTTATCTTTTTCCTTTGGGCGCTGTTTCAACTCACGTTTACCGTTGGGTCAATTCCTCAGGAGTGGATCGGTAAGTTGTTTGAACTTCTCGGGATGGGAGCAGCTTCGATTATTCCCGAAGGATGGTTCCAAGATCTCGTTGTGGACGGTGTGATCGCTGGGGTAGGCGGTGTGGCAGGATTCCTTCCTAATATTTTGATTCTCTTTTTTGGAATATCAATTATGGAAGACACGGGCTACATGGCTCGAGCGGCATTCATAATGGATAAATTCATGCATAAGATTGGGTTGCACGGAAAAAGTTTCATTCCGATGATCATGGGGCTCGGATGTACCGTCCCTGCGGTTATGGCAGCTCGAACGCTTGAATCGCCGCGTGACCGAATTAAAACGATTCTGCTCACCCCTCTGATTAGTTGTGGTGCTCGCACGCCGGTTTTTGTGCTCTTCGCTGGTGCATTATTTCCTGATCATGCCGGTAACGTGGTGTTTTTATTCAATGTAGTGTTTGGATTTTCTGCCTTTGCGATTATGGCTGTGGTATTTCGCCACACGATTTTCAAAAATGTCGAAGAGATTCCGTTCGTCATGGAACTTCCGCCGTATAGACTTCCTACGGGAAAGAGCGTGATGATTCACATGTGGCACAAAGCGGAACACTATATCGTAAAAATGGGAACGGTTGTTCTTTTCTTCTCGGTACTGCTCTGGTTTGCCGGTGAATATCCGAAAAACAAAGAAGTTGAATCTTCCTATTCTAAGAAAATTGAACATATTAGCGCGTTGCCTTCCTTTGAAGGACAAGCGGATTCTCTGAGATCGTTGCGACTGTTGAAAGCTTCAGAATTGCAGAAAAATACAGTGCTGGGGAAAATTGGCACCGTTTTAGAACCGGCGGTTCGTCCTTTTGGGACAGACTGGAAAGGAGCTGTTTCTCTGGTTACTGGTTTCGTAGCGAAAGAAGTTGTGGTTGGTTCTATGGGTGTTCTGTATGCGGTAGATGAAACGGAAGACGAAGAGAGCAGTTCTCTTCAGAATGAGTTGAAAAAACATTTTACTCCACTTTCTGCTATTGCCTTTCTGTTTTTTGTTCTTCTCTATACTCCCTGTATTGTGGCTCTTACAACAATTGTTAAGGAGTTGAATAACTGGAAGTGGTCGGTGTTTTCAGTAACCTACCAACTTGCCCTGGCGTGGGGAGTTGCGACGGCAGTGTACCAGATTGGACGATTGCTCGGCTTTGAATAATTTCATTTTTTAGCATTTTTTAAAGTGGCCTGATTCAGAAATGAGTGAGGCCATTATTATATCGCTGGTTTTTACCTCAATGCAAATTATTACCCGATTGCCCAGTTGAGGCAGGAGTTTCGATTCGGCAAACTAAAGCCACA
>DYSA01000011.1 GCA_020726425.1 Fibrobacter succinogenes
ATCTCTGTTTCAGCATGATGCAATTCTATTTTCAATATACAGAGAGTGAATAGCGAGAGAAGAGTGTGAAAATTGGGCTCGAATAGATCAGTGCCATGGGGATGACCTATTCGCACCAGCATTTCAACCACTTCGCAATAATTCACCAAATGAGGAGCGGAGTAAATGATTGGGTTCAGTAAAATAGGGGGGTGCTAATCGGAGTATCTTGCAAAGAGAATTTTTCCTTCAAGGGAAAGCCCAATCATAGGCCCGATAGGATTTCCTCCAGGAAGTTGTGCATGCTGTTGATCTCGGTTAAAATAAAAAGGTCCCGCAATCAATCGAAGTGAAGGTTCTATGTTTTTTCGAAGAAATGGCGAAATAACCGGAGCTTCGAGAGCAAATGAGAGTGTAGAGTTCCACGACGAAGCATGAACAATTGAGCGGTTGAGACTATCGAGCCGAATGTGGGTTACTGGAGCACGATTTTCGACAGTGGCTGTTCCGTGAAATGATCGAGGGTGATCATTCCCAATACGAACCGCAGTACGGGCAAATCCATTTGTTGAAAGTGCGGGAAGATCGATCCAATCCCGGCGAATCATCCCATCAAAAACAACTCCGACCATTGGACGATTCCACGATAGGGCTCCCGTTACTCCGGTAGCCAAGATCGATTTGCCTTCGGGAGATACCGTTTCGACAACAATACCGGCAGGATACTGCCAAAGCTTTTCATAGAACGGATTTTGATCTGCCGCAAGTATGATTTTCGCCGAAGAGTTAATGCTACCCCGACGATTCCAAACCAAAGAGAACTGTTCATTCAGTTTTGAAGTTGTTTTTTTTGAGTACGAGTTGAACCCTTGAAGAATTGCCGCCGACTCTTCAAACTGCTCCGAAGACAAACTGCGAGAAACACGGCCGGTCACAGTGAATAACGGTGTCAATTTCACGGTAGAAAGAATCGATCCCAAAAATTCAGCATCCGCAATTGATCTTCCCGCCTGTGTTATAAGAGTAACGCGATCAAATCTATTTTCAACCAACCCTAAAATGGCCCCTTTGCTGGTCAACTCGTTGAGATACTGTATTCCGATCGCAGTATGCCGCTGCAATCGAACGCGAACAGAATGAGATGACTCGAACGCTCGATGCGGTTCTCCACTGATAGAGACCGATTCCGCGGGAATAGTCAGGTCAATAGTTTTTAAATCCGATATATGCCAACTCACTGAACCATCACGCCCGCGAATTGATTCCCGGGACCGATCTTCGAATCCCACTCCATTGCGCACTTCAATGCGATTACTTTCCCATTGATTCATAAATCGAACGGAATAACCTTCGCTATAGTGATATACCGAATCGAATCCGGGTACAACACCCCAATCCCCAAAAGATCGAACTATCCCACGGGAAGTAATGGCCCGTTTTTTTACCTGAATATCAATCAGTTTTTCTTCGATCAACCCCAGAGAACTTGCGGGATCAACCAAACCAGATTCGCGACTCTTTGCCGTGATATAGCGATCAAACATTTGGGAATAGCGATCTTCATACCGATACAGTCCCAAAGCGGAAACTCCTCCCGTGGGAATCGCGACAGTTGCGGTGATCTGCGAAATATGATCACTGTTTACCCCATTGGTTCCTTCGATTTTGTTCAAGAGAGGATCGAACAGTTCCGATCCCGCAGAACCACGACCGGTGAGTGTTACCACTGAATCGGTAAGGCTATCAAAGAGAAGCAACGAATCAAGGGATCGAGGATCAGAACCACGGAACAATCCAAAACGTTCAGAAAAACCGAGTTGCTCGGTACTCAACAGGCGGCGATTTGCACCATCGTGAAAATAGGTAAGGGTATCCGCCAACGCGAATGCTCCACAAACAAGGAGTAGCAGAACCATTTTCACCACCGCATACCCCCAGTGATAGAAAGAGATACAAGATTCACCGGATCGGGAAAGCTCGCGATATATCGTTCTTGAAACCGCATCCCAAGAACAAAACGTCCAAATCTGTAGGAAGGTTCAACAGAGAGTGCTCCCCCGAACTCATTTTCCGAATCACCGGCGAAAGGCTTGGATATTTCGAACTGCTGTTCAGAAGTAATCAACAGATTTGCAATACCTCCCGCACAGAGCATGCGAAATCGATCGCGTGAATATTCGTATTCAATGGTCAGCGAAGAGATTACAGTGAACAAATCGGGCAAGAGGTTACGGCTTACGATTTCACCAACTTCGCACGAACCAGCAACATGCAGAGGAACGTGCGGAACAGGAAATCTCACTCCAGCGCCAAAGGTAGGCGCACAACGCCACTTTTCGCCAGCGTTCCCCGTAATCTCATGAGTAGAAGCAAGGAGAAATGGTTCGATACGATACACCGGTTCTATTTCAGCAGCAACATGTACCGCTGACAATAGAATCGCAAGTGCAACAGTAAGAAAAACTGAAAAGGGGATAGTACAATTCACCTTGTCTCCACAATATTGAAAAACAAAAAGGTTCTTAACTAATAAAAGCTAAGAACCTTATGTATTTACTGTATTCTCAAAAGAGTACACCCTAAAGGGCTCGAACCTTTGACCTACGGATTAGAAATCCGTTGCTCTATCCAACTGAGCTAAGGGTGCAAGGTTGAAAATGGTCGGAGAGGCAGGATTTGAACCCGCGACATTCTGGTCCCAAACCAGACGCGCTACCAGGCTGCGCTACTCTCCGACTTATTTCGAGCATAATATACTCTTACGAACAATCGAGATGCAAGTAAAAACAAAATTATTTTTTCATTCTCGTAAGCCCGCGCTTTGATCCTTCGATAAAGGCGAGAACTTTTGAAACAATCTGATTATCGGAATATTCAACTGCGAGTAAGGAAGTTGCTTCCGCCAACGCAAGACCTTGCCTAAAGAGTACTTTGTACATCTTTTTAATCATAGAAAGATCATCAGCCGAAAAACCTCGACGTTCGAGACCAACTTTATTCATCATCGCGATAAATGCACCATCACCATCACTTCCCACAAGAGCAAACGGCACAACATCCATCGTAACAAACGTGTTCGCCCCTAGAAACGCATGGTCACCAATTTGGGTAAACTGATGAACTGAAACAAATCCGCCACAGGTTACATGATCACCAACAATTACGTGACCTGCCAATGCAAGGTTATTTGACGCAACAAAATGGTCTCCCACTTCACAGTCGTGACCAACGTGGCAATAAGCTAAAAATGCGCTATCACTTCCGATTTTAGTCAAGCCGTTGTTTGCCGCTGTTCCTTTGTTAATCGTACAGAATTCACGGAACTGTGTACGATCTCCAACAACCAAGAAAGCATCTTCATCGCGATATTTTAAATCTTGAGCAATCGTTCCGATACTGGCGCCATTAAAGATGCGACAGTTTTCACCAATTGTCGTATGAGACCCGATATACGAGTGAGCACCCACAATAGTACCCGCACCGATAGTCGCATTATCTTCAATGACAGCAAAGGGTGCAATGGTTACACCCTCGCCCAATTCGACATTTTTCCCAAGCACCGCTCGTGAATCTACGGAAACACTCATAGGCTCCCCCGATTATTAAACGCCAACCATGCTGGTAAGTTCAGCTTCACAAACAAGCTGACCGTTTACGAAACATTTGCCTTCACAAATAATCATGTTGCGGCGCTGTTTTTTAAGAGTTACTTCCATAACGAGTTTGTCGCCAGGGCGAACCGGTTTGCGCCATTTAACTTCGTTTACACCCATGAACAACATGGTTTTTCCCTGAAGATCAGGATTTCCCACGAGTGCCATGATTCCGCTCGCCTGAGCCATCGCTTCAACCTGAAGTACTCCTGGCATGATTGGGTTTCCCGGGAAATGTCCACGGAAGAAGTCGTCGTTGAACGTTACATTCTTGTATGCAACAATACGTTCACCAGGAACGATCTCTTCAACGCCATCAACCAAGAGGAATGGAGGACGATGTGGAAGGATTCTGAGAATATCTTCGTAGGTTAGTTTCATAGAGTCTGACATTTTGCTCTCCCTTTTATTAAAATGTTCCCTAATTTTCTTAGCAAGTTCATGATTCGCTGCATGACCAGTTCTCGCACCAATAATATGCCCTTTAATTGGTTTGCCCAAAAGGTACAAATCACCAACAAGATCGAGTGCTTTGTGGCGACATAGTTCATTAGTAAATCGCGGCTGTGTATTGTTGAGATATCCATTTGTACCACGAGTAACTTTACCCTGGTGCTCGAAATTCTTTTCAATATTAATCAAATCTTCATCGCTAAGTTCACGATCTTGGATCACCACTGCTGAGTCAAGTGTTCCGCCTTTGATCAATCCGCGATTCCGAAGCATTTCGATTTCAGAGAGAAAACAGAATGTGCGAGCTGGCGCAAATTCTGTATCAAAATTTTCCATATTGAAAATCGTGGTATGCTGAGCGCCAATGATCGGATTTTTGTAATCAACCATAAGTGTCACGTGAAACTGTTCAGCGGGAAAGACTGACATGGCGATATTATCTTTATTGTACAGCCATGTAGGTTCATCAATAACGATATATTCCTGTTCCGCAGCTTGTTCGCGAATCCCAATCGAGCGAATCAATTCGAAGAATGGCTGAGCAGATCCGTCCATGAGAGGAAGTTCTTCTGCATCAACTTGAACCAAACAATTCGAAATCCCCAAACCCGCAAACGCAGCAAGAAGATGTTCAATGGTGTGGACAATTGCATCACCAATTCCAATTGCGGTTCCGCGTGCTGCACCGACAATATAGTCAATATCAGCGGGAATTTCAGGACTGCCTTCTATGTCTGTTCGCGCAAACCGAATCCCATAATTTTCCGGAGCCGGCGAAAGCGTTACTGTCGATCTCACTCCCGTGTGAAGCCCTACTCCTGAGAGTGAGCCGATACCATCAACTGTTTTCTGTTTTACCATATATCTCTTCTTTCAGCGATTCGATCTCTTTTTTCAGTGTTCGGAACTCGCGAAGCAGTTCCGGAAGTTTTTGCAGAGAAATTTCAACTCTGCGCTGAGCTTTCATAGGCGCACATGGTGATCCTGCATAGGCATTGCCACCTTCGAGGTCTGAAGGAACGCCCGCTTGAGCGCCAATAAACACATCATCACCGACCGTGAGATGGCCTGCCATTCCCACTTGTCCTGCCACCATCACGCGATTTCCGAGCGTCGTGGAACCTGCGAATCCCGCCTGTGCGGCAATTCCGCACGATTCACCGACAACTACATTATGAGCGATCTGCACCAAGTTGTCGATTCGCGTACCCGCTTTGATGATGGTATCTTCGAAATTTCCACGATCGATTGTTGTGCATGCTCCAATCTCAACACGATCTTCGAGAACAACCGTTCCGAAGCAGGGAATCCGCGTAAACTGTCCCTTGTGAAAAGCATTGGCAAAACCTTCGCTTCCAATTACCGCATTTGATGAAATGATTACTTCATTGCCACATTTAACATTGTATCGAATGACCGCACCTGAATGAACATAGCAGTCCTCACCGATAATTGCTCCAGATTCGAGAACAACATTGGCGTCTACTTTTGATCGTGCACCAACAAAAACACCAGCCCCGATTGTACAATTAGGGCCGATATGAGCAGTCATATCGATATGTGCAGAAGGATCTACATAAGTAGAAGAGTGGATCCCAACACTGAATAGTGGTGCACTGTTTTCAAAAAGCTGAGCCGTTTGAGCGTATGCAAGATAAGGATCTGCAACTATGACCGTTGCTTTACTGGGAACTTCCCAACCTTCGCGAACAAATACGACAGGAGCACGTGATTTTGATGCAGCTTCGCAATATGAAGGTTTAACAATAAAAGTAATCATACTGTCCGTTGCACCATCAAGTGATCCAATTCCGGTGATATTTTCAACAGAAATAGACCCGACAAGTTTCCCAGACACAGCAGCCAAAATTTTATCTAACATCATATAGCCTCCTGCCACTTTTTTCATCGAACCCAATATACGAAAAAAGCACGACACAGAACAACTGTGCCGTGCTTCAAAAAACTATAATTCGTTATTTTCCGCTGTTCAGCGTTGTAATCAATTTCTGAGTTACATCATAGGCAGGCTTACCGAATAGAAGTCCAGCTTTAGCATCAAAGACAAAATCGAAGTTTTCTTTTTCCGAAAGTTCTTTGATAGCTACGTTAATTTTTTCAATAATTGGCTGCATAAGTTCTGCCTGCTTTTGAGCTGCGGCACCCTGCTGTCCCATTTTTTCCTGAATGAACTGCTGATACACAATCAATGAATCCTGCAAAGACTGTTCAAGTTCTTTTTTACGAGTTTCACTGATCAAGAGAGCCTGTTTTTGAAGTTCATCTTGCATCTGTTTGATACGACCCTGTTTTTCAGTTGCTTCCTGTTCCAGTTTTGCATAAAACTGGCGCAGTTTTTCTTCCGCAGTTTTCGTACCAGAATATCCAGCGAGAACTACATCAGAATCAACATAACCGATTTTCAGATCGGCTGCAGATGTAAATGCAACGAGTACAAGAAGTGTAAGAGAGAATGCAGCAATACGTTTCATTAAAATCCTCCGAATATCGAGTTAAAATCCTCTGTTCATAATAAAATACGGTTTTGGTTTCCCTGAAAACTTGTAATCTGGATTTAGTTGGCTATCATTTCCTTTTGGAATATCAAGAGGCCATCCAAAGTCAAATCCAAGGAGACCAACCATGGGAAGCATCAAACGAACACCAAGACCAACACCTTTGTACATGTCGCTGATGTTGACCTGATTGATCTTATTCCAACTGTTCCCCATGTCGAAAAATCCGCCGAGATAGAACTGTTGATCAATAATTGGGAATCTAAGTTCTGTAGAAAGTGTCATCATAGCGAGATTAGTTCCCAGCGAACCTTCCTCAAATCCACGAACAACCCCATCATAGTAGACTCCACCAACTTGGAACAAATCGTTATAGCTCAATCTTGTATCATTGCCCACAGAACCGATCATACCAAACTTGGTTTTCGCTCCCATAACCAGCTTTTTACCCAGTGGCTGATACCAGTCATAGGATACAATTCCTTTGAGATAATTGTAGTCGCCACCCAATCCACCGAGATATGAACCGACCGTAAACACAGAACCGCGAGTCGGAAACTGAGGAATATCGGTATCATTTCGAATAAGAGCGAGATACATACGACTCAGTATCCCTTTAGCCACAATATCTACACCTAGACGCGATTCTACAGCAGTATCTTTGTAACTATTCTTATCGTAACTGATAAGATATTTTGCAGATCCATAGAAATAGTCATCTGGCCATTTAAGTTTGCGACCAAAACCAAACTCAGTTCCGATTCGTTTGTAGTCATTAATATCACTGTTTTTGTTATCTACATCCGTATAAAATGCCCGAGCATTGAACTGAATTGGCGTATTGAAAATCCACGGTTCAGTAAAACCAAGTGAATAATTCTGGCGGCCTTGCGCAATCTCTGCCATCGCATCGAGTTGTTCACCAGCACCGCGGAAATTAGGAATAGAGACCGAGAAATTACCACCAAATTTTTCTTGAGCTGAGTAGGTTACCCCTGCAGAGAACTGACCGATGTTCTCTTTCTCTTTTACGTCAAAAACAAGATCAATTGTTCCATCATTATTTGGTGCGATATCGGGAGTCACATTGTCGAAGTAGTTCAACTGGCGAACTTCACGAATTGATCGTTCCATCGAACTTTGGCTATATTTCTGCCCTGGATAGATTACCAACTCCCGACGAATCACCTGTTCACGTGTTTTGTCGTTGCCTGCAATATCGATCTTGCGAATAATTGCGGGATTGCCTTCGGTAATATCAAACACAACATCAACTGTATCACCGCGATATTTATACGTAGGAATCAACTGAGACCAGAGATACCCTTCGTTGCGATAGACATTGCCAACCATCGACTGTGTTTCAAGGAACTTCTGTGAACTAAACGGTTTGCCAGTTCTCATGGTGACTACTTCCGCAAGACGATAGGTTTCTATCACCTTGTTGTTGCGGAAATAGAAGTTACCCACATAGAACTGACGTCCTTCATCAAGTTTTACAGAAATAACCAAGCCCGAACTGTCGGCATTGAAACCAACCGAATCAGAAACGATCCGCGATTCCATATACCCTTCATCCTTGTAAACTTGCATAAGTGTATCTAAATGAGAGCGGTATTTTGTCTCATCGTACTCGCCACTGCTGAAAATATGGCGTTCTTTTGTTTTGAATTTCCGGCGCAGTTTCTTTTCTGTAAATTCGGTATTGCCTGTAAATTCAATCTTTTCAACACGAATTTTGTCATTTTCAGTGACCTTAAATTTGGCGATCACATAATTGTCCACACTGGTGGGGACAAGCTTACAATCAACCTGAGCTTGCAAGTATCCTTTTTCTTTGTAGGCATCCTTGATTTTTACGACAAACTCGTAAATTTTAGCATCCGTAAGAAGTTCACCATTTTGGATGGTGACGATCTCTTTCATCTTTGTTTTAGTGAGTTTTTTGTTGCCTTCGAACTCAAGTCCGTCGCAATAGGGGTTCATTTCAAGGGTTATACGAACACCGGTTGTCGAATCCGTTTCATTGATTGCCGAGATAGAAACCGTACGAAATTTTTGTGTACGGTAGAGCTGCCGAATAGCGCGCCCAATTTCATTTTCATTGACATCAGCACCGATCTTGAGAGGAACTTGAGAAAGAACCTGACGTTCTTCACCCTTCGAAACACCTTCAAGAGAAATTTCGGTCAATGTTTTCGCTGAAACAGATGCAGACAGCAAAGCAAGGCCGATTATAGTAGAAGCAAAATTGCGCGTCATTCCCTCTCCGTTATTAAATTCACCTTCCAGTACGGCCAGTGATCAGATTTACGAAAATAAAAAACCGGACAACTCAATAAAGTTGCCCGGTAGAATCAACTTCCCCGAATGATTTTCGGATCAGCTTTGTGAGTAATCACTTCGCGGGTGATTATCACTTCTTTAACATCGTCATACGATGGAATATCAAACATTACATGAGTCAGCGCATTCTCAACTACATTGCGTAGACCTCGAGCACCGGTTCGTTTCACTTCTGCAACCGACACAACTTCTTGCAATGCTTCGTCTTCAAACGAAAGAAGAACATCTTCCATTTCAAACAATTTTTTATACTGACGCACAAGAGCATTTTTCGGTTCAGTTAAAATCCGCAAAAGTGTTTCTGCATCGAGATGTTTCAGAGCAGTTATAGCCGGAATTCGACCAACAAGTTCTGGAATAACCCCAAAATGAACAATATCTTCAGGTTCACAAAGCGAAAGCAAATTATCTTCTTCTTGCGAGTTTTTGCTCACCACATCAGAAGTAAAACCCATGCCTCCACGAGAAGTGCGCTTTTCGATAATCTCATTCAGACCAACAAAAGCTCCTCCGCAAACAAAAAGAATATCCCGAGTATTAATAGAGATCAACTTTTGTTCAGGGTGCTTCCGTCCACCTTTGGGCGGCACGTGAGCTTCAGTTCCTTCAAGAATTTTCAACAAGGCCTGCTGTACGCCTTCGCCGGAAACGTCACGAGTTATCGATGGATTCGCGCCACCTTTGCGACCGATTTTATCAAACTCATCGATATATATAATTCCACGTTGAGCTTTTTCAACATCGTATTCCGCTGCCGCCAAAAGACGTACCAGCATATTTTCTACGTCTTCGCCCACGTAACCAGCTTCTGTGAAAACCGTTGCGTCAACGATTGTGAACGGCACGTCGAGTAATCGCGCTAAACTCTGTGCTAGAAGAGTTTTGCCGGTTCCCGTAGGTCCAAGCAAAAGCACATTTGACTTTTCAATTTCAACATCATCAGCTACATTTCCTCGAGAAATCAATCGTTTGTAGTGGTTATATGCGGCCACACAAATCGTTATCTTTGCATCATCCTGACCAATCACATATTGATCGAGAAATGTTTTCATCTCTCGTGGAGTCGGAATAGTATCTACCGTGAGTCCGTTTACAGGCTTATTCTGGGTAGCTTTTTTAAGTGCGCTGTCACCAGTTGCTCCACCGGCGACCATGTCAACACACACTTCAACACACTCATCACAGATATACACCCCTGGCGTTGCCGCAACAATTAACTGTTCGACCTCCGCAGCACCACGTCCGCAGAAGGAACATTTCATCTCTTTTTTAGAAGCCATTTATTGCCGATTCTCCAGGATTTCATCAATAAGTCCATACTTAAGTGCTTCTTGCGCATCCATATGATTATTGCGATCCGTATCCTGACGAATACTGTCTTTGTTCTTGCCCGTATGCTTCGCTAGAAGTTCAGACAAAGTGTCCTTAATCCGAATAATCTCTTTTGCCTGAATTGCAATATCTGCGGCTTGACCAGTAGCACCACCAAGCGGCTGGTGAATCATGATGCGCGAATGAGGAAGCGCAAAGCGTTTTCCTTTTGTACCCGCAGCCAAAATAACTGCGCCCATGCTTGATGCTTGACCAATACAGATCGTTGTCACATCGGGTTTAATAAATTGCATAGTATCGTATATTGCAAGTCCCGCAGACACATAGCCACCAGGTGAATTGACATAAATTGTGATATCTTTTTCCGGATCTTCGTATTCAAGAAATATTAACTGAGCTATCACAAGATCAGCAGTATTTTCATCGATAGAACCAGTAATAAAAATAATCCGCTCTTTAAGAAGACGCGAAAAAATATCATAGGACCGCTCTCCACGAGCTGTATTTTCAAGAACCATTGGTACTAAATTAGACATAATTGGTTCCTCCTCTCATGTTTTTGGAATTATTGAATATATATCCGGCACTCATACTTTTGCATGGAGCCATAGAGAACCAGCACATTACCTACAATTATGAATTCATAAACGGAATTTCTTCATGAAGGAAATACCACTGTTCGAGATGTTTTTTTAGAATTGATTCAAGATTATCATACATGACTTGAATCGGATTTTCAGAGGTCAGATCAACGGGAAGTAACTGCATCTTGAACGTATCTTCTCCGGTGCGAATCATGAACACGTTGAACGCACTCACCGAGGCACCAGAAAATTTCAAAAGTTTGTCTAAACCAGAGCCACCTTCGACAGTTTTTCCAAACAATTGGGCGGGGACTGAATATCCTGTTTCTTCATCAAAAACAGTAAAGAGAACTTCACCACGACGAAGGGCTCCCGCCATTTCAAGGGCGCCATTACTGTTTGGTTTTCCGAGTTCAATAAACGAAATAGGAGCAAAATATCCAGTTGCTGCCATCTTTTCCGCAAACTGATGAGCTTTATCGGAGAGATTCTGCGTCGAAAACTTAAGTACCGCATTGGCTTTATAACCCATGCGGGAAATGGTGGGAACCACAAGTTCAACACCACCAAAATGAGGTGTCGCAATCAATACTCCACCACGATTCTGAGCTTCCTCAATGAGAGCTTTTGCTTCAACACAATCTACATTTCCATCAATAAATGACGAAAACTGTTCTGTTGTTCCAGCCAAAGGTAAAACCTTTTCAGCATAGTGATAGACAATATTAGCTTTTACACTCTCAACGATGCTATTATCAAACTCCAAACCCAAAGATTCCAGGTTCTCTCGAATTTGATGCTCTTCTTCGGGATTTTCTTCATACCAAACATGACCGATTTCAACAAAATGGTTACGAATTTCAACAAGTGATTTCCCCGAAATTTGTTGAAGAACTTCTGGTGATTGCAATGTTTTACTCAAACTCATACACGATTCCTTATCGAGAGCGCAGGCGAATTTTTTATTCCTATACCAATAATATAGTTTATAGACCATATCGCCAATTATGTATCGCTATTGAATCACGATTCTTAGTAGTAATACAATTGGACGATAACCACTCTTAACACAATCCAAAACCGACAGGAGTTAAAGTGGCAATTGATATCCAAACGTTTCAGAACACAGTAATGGGATATTACAAAATTCACGGTAGACACGATCTTCCTTGGAGAGTCGAACGTACTCCGTTCAATGCATTTTTATCCGAGATCATGCTTCAGCAAACACAAGTTTCCCGAGTCATTGAAAAATTTAATCAATTCAAAGCCCGTTATTGCTCTTTTGAAGATATCGCAATTTCTTCCCAAAGCGAAATACTCACCCTGTGGCAGGGGCTCGGATATAATCGCCGTGCCCTCTATCTCCACAAAGCAACACAGATTATTGCATCTCAACACAATGGGATTCTCCCTCAAAATCCTGAGGATCTCGTAACTCTTCCTGGAATCGGTTCCGCAACTGCCGCATCAATGGTTGTTTATGCGTACAACAAACCGATTCCGTACATTGAAACTAATATTCGAGCGGTCTATATCCATCATTTTTTCAAAGATCAACAGGGTGTAAGCGACACCGAACTCATGCCCATTATTGCAAAAACACTTGATCAGCAGGATCCGTACAATTGGTATTCAGCTCTTATGGATTACGGAACCAATCTCAAAAGCGTCCACCGAAACCCTTCGCGCAGAAGTCGCCATCACACTAAACAAAGCACTTTCAAGGGTTCAAAACGCCAGATAAGAGGGAGGGTTGTCCGGATAATTTCAGAGATGGGGCAAATTAACAAGAGAAAACTCATTAACTATTTGAATGATGATAGAAGTGATGATGTTATTGGCGATCTTATCAAAGAGTCGATGCTAGTGGAACGAAATGCTTCGCTCCACCTAAAGGGATAATTTACTTGTCTTTAAGAGTATTCACTGCGATCAAGATCGACAGTGAAGATGCTGCTAGCCCTAGCATAGTCGATGCCATTCCAGCCCAATTGAACCGCTCTTTTTGAACATCGATTTTAGGAACAACAACAGCTGAACCAGCATTTACAACAGAACTCCGTTTTTTGACTTGACGAACTTCTCCATTTGCAAGAATTACATAAATGCTCTTCACATTGGCGTCAGAAGAAAATCCGCCTGCCCGTTGAGTATAATATCGAATTTTCTTGCCAGGTTCAAACTTGACAGAAGTTGGATAGTTCACCGCTCCATCGACCACAACCGTCTTGGGTACTGTCGGAATAAAGAGCGTATCTCCACTTTCTAAGATAATATCATCTTGAATTCGTTCTTTTTCAATCAAACGCTTAACATTGATCGCTACAATGCCGAGACTATCTTTACCACGAATAAATCGGGCTCCTTCTAAATAGGCAGACTGTTTAATACCGCCAGCCCTTTTAATAAGTGATAGTAATGTTTCATCATCGCTTCGTTTTGCATAAAATCCAGGATAACTAAACTCACCTTTCAAATACACTACTTCTTGCTCTTTAATCGTTGAATTTTCACGAATGAAGATATTGTCCATATGCTCGAGGAAATCACTACTTTTTTGATAAAATGACTCCCCTCCACCAATCGAGATACTGCGAGTTACGTTACCAGCAGATCGATCTTTTGCAATAACGCGGGATAATTCAACGGTATCCTTATATGCTTTATTCGTGAATCCACCAGCGAGAAGAATCAGATCCTGCACGGTCATGCTGTCGCGAAGGAAATACTTTCCAGGCTTCCGAACTTCTCCATGAATTGACACATAATGGCGATATTTAATATCCCATTTCGAGAATATTTTTACGATGTCCCATTTCTTGAGCACGACATCTTCATCTTTATTCCCATTGAGAAGTTCACCAATTTTAACAGCGATAATTTCCTTGTCAAAATTTTCATAAGTGCGAATCACTTCAGCGCGATCAACAAAATAATCATCTGAAACTCCATCCGCCATCTCGATAAGATTCTTCAGCGTCATACCTGGATAGACACCATAGTTTCCCGATCGTTTTACAGCCCCTTCGATAGACACCGTATTTACAACATTGTCAACAAAAGGGATAACAAGGGAATCATTTGCCATCATTCGCAACGAATCACTGTCGAATATCGTCATTGTATTCCGTTGATCGTGGTTTAATGTCCGGGTTACATTAAAGCTACGAGTATATGCTTCTGGCAGATACCCTCCGGCATACTTAAGAAGATCGCTAAAATCTTCATTCTGTTTTAGCTCGAATATTGCCGGAGTATATACGGCTCCGCCAATTGCGACCTTTTTCTGAATCGTGGGGACAACAATCACATCCATATCTGCGAGTGACGTTTTTTCATCGATCCGGCCAGATAAAAGATAATCGTAGCAGTCAACAGTATCGATAGTTCTAGATCCACGTTTAATTACAATCGCACGAAGTGACCCGGTCGATGAAGGTCCACCTGCAAAAGCTAATGCTCCCAATACTCCTGCTGTTGAAGGAATTGTATAAGTACCAGGATTGGCGACATTACCAACAACAAATACCTGTTTCGATTTGAGTTCACCAAGAGTAACTTCAACAAATGTCGAGGCGTTTGATTGTCCATTTCTCACACCTGAATAAATCTGAGAGTATCGAGCTATTAGTGTCTTTTTGATATCATCAATACTGCGACCAGCAACACTTACAACACCAATACCTTGTGGTGAAATACGACCTTCTCGATCGACAGTAAATTTTTCTTTGGATTGAACTTCTCCCCAAATGGAAATCGATATCTCATCGCCATATCCGATTCGATACGAAGGGTTTATTGGACCGAATTTCGGATAACTACTCTTAAGGCTCCTAATAAACTCTTCGCCAAATCGTTTGAGTGGAACATCATTTAGTACAGAACGTTGGTAAAACTTTGATTTTTCATCGATATCGAGATACTGATTATAAAGTATCCCATCATCGAATGACTCTTTCTTGCTTTCCTTTTTGACGGTGTCAACAGCTTGGCCGTTAGAAAAGAGAATCGTACTGTCCTCTTGAGCGCTATAATCAGTTTTTTGAAATTTCCTACCACTTCCATACCCAGATGTATCAACTCCATTGAGAGCCAATTTCAGACTGTCGATTTTAGCACGTTCAACACCATTACTTGTCTGACCATACGACAATGAAAGTAGTGCAAAAACCAGCAAATAACGCAACTGAATCACAAAGAACCCCGACTCGTCAGAATAAACACAATAGTTATTATAATTGGAATCATCATCTTTAGAATAAATAACATTCCAGAATGGTACTCGATTTCATGCTGCATGCGGTTGTATTCCGCTGCCCGTTTGACTTTTCTGTACAACTTAGAAGAATCAAATGGAATAGTCAACAGATCATCAATTCCGCTGAACAAATACTCACGAACGATTGGTGCATTTTCATCTCGATCAATCAATAACTGAACAGGATGTTTTTTGGCATCATTAAACAACTGAGTTAGAATTAACGGATTCGAAGGTAAAAGTTCAACATCGGCAATCAATATTGACGGTTTATAATTCACCATTTTATCAGCTAGTTCTTCGTAAGATATAGCAGTATCAACATAATATCCATGTGATGACAGAAGCATCAGGACATTATCAATAATCTTTTTGTCCGGAGAAGCCAGAAGAACTCGGTGACGATTCTTAATTTTATTCGGCATGATTCGCCTCCACCATCAAAGTTCCGTTTATTTCGGAGAAACGAGTAGAGCCGCCATTTGAAACAATTTTTTCAATATCATGTACTAAATAGGGCATATCAACCGGTTTTCGAATAAAGAAGACTTGTTTATTTTGAAGTTCTGGCATCGTCACAATATCAGCATCAGTAATGAAAAATATTGGCCGATCACTCGTCGATCTAATATCCATAGCCCTTTGAATGTCCATTGTGATATGATCTACCGTTTCATTATACACAACAAAAGCATCAACACGGCGTCCCATTATGTCGCTGACACGTTCAAACCGAGCAATCCAATACCGATTACGAGTGAAATGGCGAAGCGAGTGTTCAAAATAGTCACTATCACCAGTAATAGCGATAACACGACGCACCGCTTCACTATTCGAAGAGTTGTGATAATTTTTCTTTCCATAATCGAGTCTGCGTAGTACCATTCCAAGAAATACAATAGAATAGAGCACTGCACCAGACTTAAGAACAATGTCATCAGTTAGTACGAGAATAATTGCAACAGACGAAATTGAAACTGCGAAGAAAATCAAAAAGTGTAGTGCTTGTTCATGGCTATACCCTTTAAAAATCAAGCGGTGGTGCATGTGAAGATTATCAGGACTAACCACCTGTTTAATACTATCTTTGAAATTTTTATTTCCCCGCCGAGCGTAGGAGAATCGGCGAATCATAGAAACCCAAACTTCGAGCACTGGAAATGCAGCGATATAAAAAGCGGCGAGAGAATCTACTCCATTTGAACCAAGCGAGGCTACTTTAACAGAGAGTATTGCAACCAATGACCCAAAGAAAAGCGAGCCTGTATCTCCCGCAAACAGTTTTGCAGGTGGGTAGTTGAAAACAAGAAAGCCGCCGATAACAGCAATAAGAGGGAGAACAACAAAAAGAATATCCGTATTGCCAGAAAGGAAAAGAACCACAGCGGCAATAAGAAGAGATGAAATTGTTACGCTTCCTGCAAGTCCATCGATACCATCAATAATATTCAGCGCATTGGTCACACCAACAATCCAAAAAATAGTGAGGATCTTCCCGAATTCTCCAAGGCTAACAAAGTGATCAAAAACGTACAGCTCTTGAAAACTGATACCAAAGAGATAAACGACACCAATAGCGATCCCAAACTGAAATGCAAATTTGACAGGAACATTCACATTGACAAATGTTGTATCATCAAAAAACCCGATCACGAATACCAGCAATGCAGCAAATGCGATCGACAACCCCGTATCATTAAGAAGGACCTTCTCGAGCATTTCAGGAGAAAAAATTGCAACTAGGCCCAGTGAAAGTCCGTAGGCAATCAGCACTGCAAATCCACCTATTCGCGGTATCTGAAGTGTGTGCATTTTTCGTCGATCAGGTGCATCGAGATAGTACGTCACGAGCGGAGTACGAAGGACGGAATAAACCGACAAGGCAGACATCACAAAAAACAAAATTGAAAGTATCAGTAGTGCAACACTATCCACGGCGCATCCATTTCGTTAAGATTGTATAAAGAATTACCGCAAAATAATATTTTCCACATCAATATCCGGCAGTTTATCGCTAATTGCCGTGATTATTGAGGATATCTGGCTGTGAAGTTCTTGCCGCCAAACTGCTGAACGAACTTTTAACGTAAGATCACCTTTTTCAAAGCTGACCGGGCGAGCGACCGCGCTTATGCGATCCCCTGCAATTTGAGGCCACAGTGCTTGAATCAATGCTAGGCCATTTCCTTTTTGCGCAGAAGCGATCTCTTCAATCACCAGATCGACATAATCGCCAATTTTGGGGAAAGGTTCACGACGACGAACTTTTATTTCATCCCAATTCATACGGAACTACCTTCCCTTGAGTAATCGACAATGCGGGCAGATCATAATACGACAACTCTTCGCGACTGTGAACTGCAACAAACAATTGACCTTTAGTACGAATCATATCGAAAAAGATTTCACGACGAGTTCGATCGAGATCTGAAAAGGCATCATCAACCGCGAGAATAAGCTCGTGATTATCACGAGTCAAATACTCTGTCGAAGCAATCTTTAATGCCAAAGCACTGGACCTGCACTGCCCTTGCGAACCATACCCCACGATTTGTCGCCCATCCTTCTTGCACCGAAAGCTGTCTCGATGAGGGCCTATCGAAGTAAATCCTTGCTCGCGATCTCGATTGCGCCGTTCTTTAAGCGCCAATTCGAATTCATCCGGCAATTCAAGCTGAAGAGAAGGAGCAAACTCTACAACAACATCAGATTCAGCGCCACTTATCTGATTGTAAACAGAGGTCACAGAGGATGAAATTTCTGCAAAAAAATGTGCTCGTTGAGCGGTAATTGCAGCCATACTTTGCGCCAAGTCATGGTCATAAATATCGCAAAGAACCGAATCAAACCGACCGGTGATCAAAGCATTTCGTTCCCGGATCAATTTTTTGTACCGCATCAATTCAGCGAGGTATTCTGGAGAAACCTGACTCAACGTAATATCGATAAAGCGCCGCTTTTCTTCCGGAGAACCGGTGATCAGTTGAATATCATCAGGCCCAAACCAGACAAACCGATTTTCACCATAAAGCGCTCGTAGAGATGTTGAAGTTTCGCCATCACGAGTGATCACAAGTTGCTTATCTCTCGAAAATCCAATCGACTGAACTCGCGTCTGTTCACCAGAGGTCAGCACAGCTTTGACAAAACTCTCTCGTTCACCAACAGAAACCAGATCTTTAACACCAGCTCCACGCGGCGATTTCCCCAGAAGAACATAGGAGATTGACTCTAGTAAATTTGTTTTCCCCGAGCCGTTGACACCATAAAAAAGAGCTCCCCCTTCGGGAAGCTCCAAATTCAGATGCAAATAATTGCGAAAATTAAGAAGAGACAGAGATTTAAGAATCACGATTACTCAAAAATGCGTAGGGGCATAATAAGGAACACGTCATCACTCTTCGGCTCTTCGAGTACCGGAAGTACCAGTACTGCGCTCACTTGGGTATTCATGCGGAATTCAATCGTTGGAGTATTAATAATAGCCAGTATCTCCATGAGGTACGCGCTATTAAATCCGACTGTATGAGCATCTTCACCGGTGTATTTCGCAGGAATTGTCTGTTTTCCTTCCGCGATAATTTCGCGGTTGGCGGCAGAGATTTCCAGTGAGTCATTTACAAAATTCAGCTTTATCAACTGAGTTTTACGGTTGGCGAAAATCGAAACACGGCGAACAACGCTATGAAGAAGTTCACGATCAACCACCGCAGTTTTCAAAAATTCTTTGGGGATTCCTTTATCGTAGTCTGGGTATGGTCCATCGATTACTTTCGTACTCAACGTGAACGTATCAACCGTAAACACAATATGCTTTTCATTGAACGAGTAACGAATCGTGTCAACACCACTCATTTCCGCAGTCTTGAGAATATGGAGGAGGCTTTTCGGTGAAACAATGACGGAAATTTCATTGGCGATTCCACTTTCATAGCCGGCAAACGAAGCACCGAGTCTGTGACCATCAGTGGCAATCATTCCACTCCGCTCGGCTGAACACTCCCATAATACGCCACACAAACTGGCACGCGATTCATCTTTCGAAACAGCAAAGCTACTTTTTTCGACTAATCCACGGAACACATCTGTGGCAATAGTAAAGGTTTCCGCATACCCGCTGTCTGGGAAATAGGGGAATTCACGAAGATCAACGCCGGCAAGATTACACGCAAAACCATTATCACTATTGATGAACAGTGTGTTGTTCAAAATTTCAAGGGTAAGATTACAGTTGTCAATTTCACGAATAATCTCAAAGAGTTTTTTCGCATTTACTGCAATTTCAGCTTCGCCAGATCCTTCGACGGTCGTTGAAGCGCGGACAAAATTGTCCAAGTCAGATGCTGTGATTGTCAACATTCCATCTTCAATCGTCATCTTAAAATTGTACAAAACCTGCAACGATGTTCTCGATGGAACCACAGGAAATGTTTTCTGAATAATATCCATCAGGAAATCTTTACCAAGAGTAAACGACATACGACTCTCCTCCGGACGTGTCTGTTTTTAATCAATTTGACAGAGTAATATACAATTAAACCGCCCATTCCGATGAGAGAGGTTTTTATGAATCAATCGCATGGTGCTGTGAACATCTTCCACCACTAGCAACCAAATAGTATTTTCCCGCGTACTAAAACACTATAATATTGAGTGAGGACTCTATGGCTGATATCAAAATTGGTCTCATCGGTGCCGGTACCGTTGGTAGCGGCGTTGTTAAAATCATGAACAAACAGAACGCATTTTTCCAGGAAAGCCTTGGTCTTCCTGTTTCGTTGGCTCGTATTGCAGACCGCGATCTTGAAAAACTGAAAACTCTTCCTGTGGGCAATGCAATCTGTACCGGTGATGCGGCAGATGTAATCAATGACCCTGAAATCAATATTGTTATTGAACTTATTGGTGGATATACATTCGCAAAAGATGTAGTACTCAACTCGTTGAAAAAAGGGAAACACGTGATTACTGCGAATAAAGCATTGATCGCGAAGTTTGGCCCAGAACTTTTCGCAACAGCAAAAGAGTTTGGCGGATCAATTCATTTTGAAGCTGCTGTTGGTGGAGGAATGCCATCGATTAAGACTATCCGTGAAGCGATGATTGGTAACGATATTCGTTCCGTTTACACAATTATCAACGGAACCTGTAACTACATTCTGACCGAAATGACAGAAAAAGGTGCCGCATTTGCTCCAACTCTTCAGGAAGCTCAGAGACTTGGTTTCGCTGAAGCAAACCCTGCACTAGACATCGAAGGTGGAGATACTGGCCACAAAACAGCCATTATCGCTTCGCTTATTTATGATGGTTACTGCGACTACGATAAAGTTCCGGTTCGCGGAATCACCGAAATTTCTGCGGATGATATTATTTCTGCAAAAGAACTTGGCTACACAATCAAACTTCTCGGCGTTATCAAACGCAAAGATGGCGAAGAAGCGGTTGATGTTCGCGTTAATCCAGTAATGCTCCACAATGACCACATTCTTGCTTCGGTGAATGGCGTATTCAACGCAGTTCTTCTCGAAGGCGATGCTGTTGGCCCGATCCTTCTCTACGGTGCTGGCGCCGGAGAAATGCCGACAGCTTCTGCGGTTGTCTCTGATATTATCGATGTTGCTCGCAATATCAAGAGTGGTGACACAAATCGTATTCCAATGCATTTCTATGCAAAAGAGAATGAACTTACGATCAAAGGTATCGACGAAATTGAAAGTCGTTTCTACCTTCGCTTCGCCGTTGAAGACAAACCGGGTGTGCTCGCCGATATCGCCGAAGAGTTTGGCAAACGGAACATCTCAATTGCTTCGGTGATGCACAAAGAAGCTCACGATGGAAATGATTTTGTACCGGTAATTATTACCACCGACATGGCGATTGAATCTGACCTTCGCGATGCTGTTGTGGCAATTGAAGCAAAAGCATTCACCCACGGAAAAACTCAGATTATCCATATCGAAGACTAACGTCGGGATTTTTCTCGTTTTAAATGGCTGACTCTTTCGAGTTGGCCATTTTTGGTTTGAAAACTATGGGCATACACCGGTGAAAACAATGCACTACGTACCTTTTTCTC
>DYSA01000220.1 GCA_020726425.1 Fibrobacter succinogenes
GAGGCTTTTTGGTCTCACGCCGAATTGAGTTCCTGCTCTATCTGGGTAATCGGGATTTTAAATCCCCACCCCATCAACGAAACTGATCAGTTTTCTGCCAAATCCGTTTAGTTCCACATAGGCATTTCCCACCGGTTTACCCTGACACTCTACGTAACAATCACCTTCCCAATATTCCGGGCCGATCCAGATTTTCTCTTTTGCGCACAGTTCCTGATCTTTGATAACGGGAATCACCGTGTAGGTAACACCTGCCACTGTAACATCCCATTTGATTGGGTAGACATTGTCGCTGTGAGGACTCTGCCAGCAATCTTTAATCTCAACCAGAAACTGATCACCTTTGAATTCAACGGTACTATTTCCTTCAGTGATTGATCCAAAATTCTCGTTTTTGTACTTATCGAAATAGTCGTAAAGCATGATCGTTCTGCCATCAAACAGAGTGAGCGAAAACCACTGCCACCCCTTGAAAATCGACTGAAAGAGATCGCCATATTGACGATCATACCACGTTTCTCCGGTTACGATCTGTTGTTTTCCATCGATAGTGATCGATCCAGTGGTCTCCATTTTTTCGCGGGAGTAGTAGTACGTGTAACCGCCGTAGGTATAATGGTGAGGATTTCCCCCGTAGCGAATCGCGGTATTCCATTGCGTCGTGAGATTAAGATCCAACGTCATTCCGTCAAGATCAAAGGTGAGTTGATACCCTTCAGCCCCGCCGGAAGCGTGAATACGATTTCCATTTTTGGTTTTCGCTGCCAGTGCAAAGCGGTTTTTCTCTGATTTTGGAAGGCGCATCGCTTCGAGATCTTCGCGATAATGGTACTTCTTGCCCTGTTCATCGGTGATCGCCACTTGAGCCAGAATATCGCGGAAAAATATCCAGCTGTCAAAGACAAAAAAGACCACTTCATAGCCAAATCTTCGCCCGGACTCGGTAGTGAGATGTCCCGTCCAGTACCACCACTGAACCTCCTGATCTTTCAAAAAACTCTCATCGTGAGGAAACTGTACGACCCGCTTATCACGATTCTTATGGATTGAAAACTTGCGAAGGAGTGGTTCTTTTTTAAATAAAACGCGATAGATTATCGAAAGTTGTTTAAGCATTTTCAACTCCTTTGATCAACTGGAACGTGTACCCCATGTCCAGTGCTTTCTGCCGAGTTATTTTTCTGAACCCGTTCACAAACAACACTTTCACAAACTCGATAGATACTTTTACCAAAAGTCGCCTATCCATCCCCGCATTCACGACACTAAACAGCTCTTTCCACGAAAACACCTTGAGAATTTTCAGCAAAAGAGTGACACAATCCTTTTCATTCAGCTTGAGAATGAACATCTCCTCAATCATTTTTCCTTTCGTATAGGTGAACATGATATTGGTGAATTTGTCGAGAAGAGTTGGCGTTGCGTAGGACATAAAATCCAAAACTACCTGATCAAGCAGAACCTGATACCGCTGCCGAATATTGAACGCAGTGGCGCGATTCAGTTGCTTAGCCGAAAGATCGGTTCCCTTGAGAATATGGGACAGGTTTTTGGAATATTCAACGTAGTTATTTAAAATGAAAGACATTCCATAGCCATCGGCAATCGTCCAACACCCAGAATCGCCAATAAACGCAACGTTGTCTTTCGCAATGGACTGAGAAATCCCCATGGAAGGATACCATCCAAATCGTTCTCGATTCCATTTTCCTTCGACAAATGGAGCCATCTCTTCGGTGTTTTTCATAATATTGTTGAACTGATCAATCATAAACTCTTTCGATGCTTTTTCGCGATGAAAATAGAGAATAAAGAAGTACACCGTTTTTTCATCGAGCACTTCATACTCCATAATCGGACGGAAATCAGCGAGAGTTGCATCGGGATTTTCCGGAACCGTTTTGAACGAGTTCCAGAGCATGAAATCGCCCAGTTCCATATTTCCCAAAGTAGCCGGATGTTTGAGTTTCGTAATATCATCAAACTGAACTTCCCACCCATAGACCGACCAAAACTTATACCCTGTGCGATTGATCTGGCTGCGGTTCGCCACCGGTGAATTATATCCTGAAGCATCGATCAACAGTCGAGCCGTTTTTGAAATCGGGGCAAAGGGAGCTTCAGTTCCGATCGCTCGAACCGTGACGATTCCATTTTGCACGTCATAGTCAGTAAACGAAACACCCTCGATCACAGTGGATCCTCGTTCAACAATTTTCTTCGCCCAATAATCAAGAATCCCATCCTGATCCACGTAGGGATAGCATTTCCACTCCGGTGAACTCTCCCATGGAGAAAGAACATCCCAGAGTATTGAAATAGTGGGTGTATGTTCGAGAATCCGTTTGATCCCGCCCTTGGTAAATTCTTGAATTTCAGCACTTTGTTTCGCCATCACTTCACCAGGAGTAAACCACGATCGATCAGTGTGTCCGATTTTTCCTTTTTCGATAACTAAAACCTTGTACAACTTTGCAAGTTCCGAAGCAACGCTCAAGCCAGCGGGACCTCCACCAACAATTATAACATCATACATTGATGTTTCCGACGGTTTCATAGGGACTCCTTTTTAGGAATAGCAGGGGGTTATGCGTGTGTGTGGGAAGCGATGATCTGCAAGAGTTGGTTTGTATCAAAGGGTTTTCCAATAAATCCATCCATGCCAACTTCATTGCAACGGATGCGATCTTCTTGAAATGTATTTGCGGTCATTGCAACAATAGGAGTACGACGGCCTATCTGCTTTTCAATGGATCGAATTTGCTCTGTGGCACCAAATCCATCGAGCACGGGCATTTGAAGATCCATCAAAATGATATCAAATTGACTATCGCGATACATGTTAACTGCAATCTCACCATTTTCAGCAAGATAGACAGAAAAAGCCATTTTTTCCAATATTTTTTTGGCTACAAGGCGATTGATATTATTGTCATCAACTACCAAAACCGCTTTCCCTTCACCAGAAGAAAGCGAGAGTTCCAATGGGGTTTCTTCGACAGGGTTTGAAACTACTTCATAGGGTAATGAAAAGGTAAAGATCGTACTTTTCCCATTTGAAGGATGAGTATCAACGCAGAGTTCCCCCCCCATTAAAGATATGAGTTTTGTGGTAATAGCCAAACCAAGACCGGTTCCCCCATATTCACGGGTTGTTGATGCATCAGCCTGTTTAAATGGTTCAAAGATAATATCTTTCTGAGAATCAGCAATTCCAATCCCCGTATCTTCAACCGAAAACAGCAGTTTTTCATTTTCGGCGTACACAGAACAGGAAACTGATCCGTGACGGGTAAATTTGATCGCGTTTCCCAAAAGGTTCACCAATATCTGGCGAAGGCGAAATTGATCTGACAGAATCTGTTCATGTGCAGGAAGGGTATTGGAGAATCGCAGGTCAATCGATTTTTGCCCCTGAATAACAAGGGACTTGCAAATTGATTCAAGATCGGCGAAAAGTGATTTCAGAGAAAATGGTGCCGATTCGATGACAATTTCATGTGCTTCGATTTTGGAGATATCGAGAATATCATTGATAAGATAGCTCAAGTGGTGTGAACTTGTTTTAACCATGGTCAATTGTTCACGATGATCCTGCGACAGTTCATCGAGTAAGACAGAATCGATGAATCCAACGATTGCATTGAGCGGTGTTCTGATTTCATGGGACATATTTGCCAGAAAGGTGCTCTTTGCTAAATTCGCTTTATTCGCTTCGATTGCAAGCTGTTCTGATTTTTCTGTTGCCTCGGTGAGTTCCCTGTTTTTTTGGATCAGATTGTGATTCATATCCATAATTTTTTGATTTGATTCAATAATCTCAAGCTGGCGACTAATAACATCAGCCAAGTTATTTGCCGCGGGAACAAACTCATGAGCAAGTGCAGGTGCAGTGATGAGAATAACGCCAACAACATCGCCATTTTTTATAATGGGAAGTCCGACATTATCGCTCTCCCCCATAAAACTAATCATGTTTCCCACCATTTCGCCGACGGCCTGCCGAAACAGTTCGCTTCTCGTGAAAACACGACACTCTTTTGATGATATGATCTCGTTAAAAAGAGGGATCTTCTCATAGGGGATGGTGTATTCTCTCATGGAACATTTTTTATATGTGATAAATGCACGGTCAATGAAACCAACAACGACAGGATTCAAGGAAACTTGTTCAAGCTCGAGAGAATTTCGTGCATTATTAAGCCGTAAAATTACGGTGTCAAAAGTTGGGGATTGAGTAAAAATATCGTTGATCGCTTGGTAGATCTCACTCTCGCTGTTTATTCGACTGATTTTTGCCGAAGCATTATTGATCAAAAGAACAATATTTGCGAGATCTTTGAAATCGTTTGAGACCTTAACCCACGGGCTTTTGAGGATCAACTTAGTAATGATACCTGCTATAGCAAAAATAAAAATCATAAATGGCAAAGGTATGTGAAGACCTGACGCAGCCTCAAATATCGATCCTACACACTGAATCAATCCTGCGATAACAATCACAGAAGCGAGATATACCATTGCAATGAAAAACAGTTTTCCTTTTCTCATACTGTTTTGGCCTCTCCTCTGCTTCTCATAATCAATTATTAGCAACGATTATATCAGTTGGAATCAAATTATACCATCGATTTCTCACCATTTTCATCACATTCCCACCATTTACCTTTATATACACGGTGATGTTAAAAGTGAAGTAAAGAAAGTTTGATAAATAGCAGAGAGAAGGGAATATATTTTTAGGTTTCTAATT
>DYSA01000221.1:0-2386 GCA_020726425.1 Fibrobacter succinogenes
GGGGCGCGCACTTGCCGATGGAGCCGACTGTTCCTATATCTGCGATATGGCCATTCTTCCCGAGTATCAGGGAAAAGGTTTGGGGAAAGCAATTATTTCAGAGTTAGTTGAACGATCAAAAGGGCATCAGAAAATCATTCTCTATTCGGTAATCGGTAAAGAACCATTCTACAAAAAACTCGGGTTCCGGCGAATGACTTCAGCAATGGCAATGTTTGAAAATCAGGAGATGGCGCTTCTTGGTGGGTATATTTCAGAAGAGTAGATCCAACGCTTCGGAAATCGTCACGCCCAAATTACCAAGTTTTTCCTATGAACCGAACAACTATACCAGCCTAACCGATTTCCAGCAGATTAGCCCATAACCTATTTTACAGACAATGAAACCAGTTCAAGGAGAAACAGATGCCGGTAATCTCAATGTTCTATGGAATCGTTGTTCGCATGTTCAACTACGACAATCTCGAACATCATCTTCCTCATATTCACTGCGAATATCAGGGAGAAAATGGCGTGTTTGACATCGACAGCGGAGAACTGATCACCGGGGAATTTCCTCGAAAACAGATCCGCATTGTTCAGGCTTGGATTGAAATTCATCGCGAAGATCTTATGGCTGACTGGTCGCTGGCGATCAACGGTGAACGGGTATTCAAAATCAAACCACTGGATTGAGGATTACAATGATAAAACTGACATCCGTAAAAGTAGTAGATTCATATCGACTTGCAGTTCAGTTCGAAGATGGCACTCAGGGAGTTTGTGACATTTCTCCGTATCTTGAAAAAGGTGATTTTCAGGAACTGAAAGATGAGAGTCTGTTCAGGGAAGCTTTCTGCACCGGCTGGTCTGTTGAGTGGCCCAACGAACTGGATCTCAGTGCCGATACGATTCGACATCTCATTACAGCGCAGTCAAAAAGTAACAATTACTCAGATTTCACCGAACCTTCATACCCCATGACCGGTGAAAATCGGGCTGACTATTCGGAATCGGATCGGCCTTTACGCTAAAATCACCACTACTTTCCCGTGATCCGATCTCGTCACACCCAAATTACCTTGACAACATCATTCCAAGCGAGGGCCTTGGAACGGTGCTGAAGCTAACTCAGTTTTGAAAATCACCAGAGTTGTTCCCTCGGTGATCCTCCCGAAAAAAAAACAGTGTAACTCTATTCGTTTACCTTCGCCGATGCGGGAACTGTCCATCGATTTCACTCCTCTTTGTATATTACCGCAGTTCGGGAAAAATCTCATTCGGATGAGCGCTGTTTACTCTATTCAAGGTGGAACTATCAATTCAATAGTGAAGTGGCTCTCTCGGCCCTACCCAATTGCGGAAAATTTTCAGCAGCAGTGTACGCTTTCACTCGTTCTCGGAATGGTCGTTTCGGCGGTGCTTCTGCTGTTTCAACCCTTTGAAATTCACTCCATGGAATCGATTCGCCTCCTTTCGGTAGGTGGTTTCGGTATGGTGACCACCCTTTCTCTCTTCGGCTTATTTCTTCTGGTGTCAAAGGTTTCCTTTTTTGGGTACGAAGATCAAAAGTGGAGTGTGGGACGACAAATTCTCTTTCTCACTGTTCTCCTCTTGATAATCTCTCTCGGAAATTGGTGGCTCAACAACTCGATTGCCGAAGTAGTCGAGACCGTGCGCTACACGCTGTTTCAGTTTGTGGGAATCACCACGTTCGTGGGAATAGTGCCGCTGTTAGTCTCGATCTTTTTCAGTGAACGACTCCTTCGCACGCGCAATATGCACACTGCCGAAACGATCTCTCTGGATATTCACCATGAATCGACCACAAAAGGACCACTTCCTATCGCCGCGGTTCACTTTCTCTACGCCAAAGCCGAGGGAAACTACATCCAGATTTTTTCAACGAACAAACAGCCAGAACTCCTTCGCTGTACCATGAAAGATCTGGAAAATCTCTATGCCGATGAAGGAAAAATCGTGCGCTGCCACCGTTCTTTTATGGTAAATGCCTCGTCAGTGATCACGGTTCAGGGAAATGCCGGTGGCTTAACCCTTCGCTTGTCAACCGGCGAAGAGATTCCGGTTTCTCGTTCCTATGTTCCTGTTATTAAAACGAGTATTGCGTCAAATGTGAAATAAATCAATTCGATTGTCACTTGTCAACTATCCCAAAGGCTTGCCACTGATCACTGATCCGGCAAGCCTTTGCTGTTTTTAGGTAGTTTTGAGTTCGATGGAAGATTCAAGGGGATAAGGGAAAAGGTTCAAGGGAAAAGAAAATCAAAACCTCTGGATTGATACTCCGATGCCAGCGATTCGCTCGTTTGTGCGATGAGAGAATTGTCTTCCGGATTGCCTTCGCTCATTTGAGCGATGAGAGAATTGTCTTCCGGATTGCCTTCGC
>DYSA01000221.1:2486-4749 GCA_020726425.1 Fibrobacter succinogenes
GGATTGCCTTCGCTCATTTGAGCGATGAGAGAATTGTCTTCCGGATTGCCTTCGCTCATTTGAGCGATAAGAGAATTGTCTTCCGGATTGCCTTCGCTCATTTGAGCGATAAGAGAATTGTCTTCCGGATTGCCTTCGCTCATTTGAGCGATGAGAGAATTGTCTTCCGGATTGCCTTCGCACATTTGTGCGATGAGAGAATAGTCTTCCGGAGAACCTTCGCACATTTGTGCGATGAGAAAAGCAGCGATCATTTGAAATCAACGAATAAGTAAGGAGCCTTCATGAAACCCAAAAACTACACGATAATCGGATCCGGAATCGGCGCACTGACCGCCGGAGCGATTCTTGCTCGCCAGGGACACACGGTTTCGGTGTTTGAAAAGTTCGATCAGATCGGTGGATTCGCAACGCTGTTTAAACGAAAAGGATTCACCTTCGATGTGTCACTTCACCAGATCGGCGGGGTTCATTCGGGAGGAATGCATCGACTTCTGAAAGCGGCGGGAATCTACGATCGACTGGACTATATTCAACATGAATTTCTTTCTGAAATCAGAACGGCACACGGTGATCACATTGCTATTCCCAATGGAAAAGGCGATCAGTTTCGCGATATGATTATTGAGCGATTCCCTTCGGAAAAGAAAGCGATAACTCACTGGTTTTCGGTAATGAAACAGTATGGTCGTCAGATGCATATTCTGTCGCAGAGAGAAAAATCTGCCATTTATCAGGCCGTGATCGATCTGTTCGCGCCGATTCTGATTCCTCGAATTATCAAAGGGATTTCCGGAAAAGTTTCGCTTAAGAATGCATTCAAAAGTGAAAACTCCGAACTGCTCGAAATCCTTCAGCATTTTTCACTCTATTACGGACTTCCGATTGACCAGATCAATGAATTTTTCCCCATGATCGCCAATTATGGCTACTACTATCACGGTGGTTTTTACGTCAAAGGTGGTGGTCACGAAATGGCGAAACAGTTGGCAAAGGTGATCACCGAACATGGCGGAGAGGTTCACACAAAAAGTGAAATCACTGCAGTGACTGTAGAAAATGGTCGAGCTGTTTCGATTACGGTCAATGGATCGAAGGCGATTGAGGTGGAGCATCTGATTTCCGGCATTGCACCGCAGGTTCTTTTCGGGAAATTGATCTCCAACAATGATTTGGCTCAATCTGAACTGGCGAAGGCTGATTCAAAAATCATCAGTGTCACCTGTTCGGTTCTCTATGTGGGACTCGACTGTCCAATTGGCGATCTAAATCCTGACCTGGCAAACGCCTACGAGTTCAGCTACGAATCGCCATTAAACGAACAGGACTTTTACGCTATGTTCCAAACCAAACGGGACTTTGAAAGTGACTATTCAAGCTGGCCGTTGACGTTGAGTATTCACAGCAATGTCGACAAACGCTGTCTCCCTCCCGAAGGTGGAACCTGTTTTGATATCATACTCGCCGACAACTACGACCGATGGGATTTGCTGTCGCCGGATCAGTATCGTGCACAGAAAATAGTCGAACGGGAAAAGATGATCGATCATCTGGAGCGAAAGATCCCCGGGATTCGCGATCATATTGTCGTCGCGGAACTGGGCACACCAAAAACGATGGAACGCTACACCGGAAATGCAAAAGGCGCGCTCTACGGATTTGCTCAGACGCCAGATCAGGCGATGTTCAAACGTTCTGCTCGTTCGACAATTAAAAACATCGAGTTTGCTTCGGCGTGGGGAATGCCCGGCGGCGGCTACGAAGGCGCCATGGAATCGGGTTATCGGATCGCTCACAAGAGTAAGAAGTTGGGATTTGTGATTCTGGCGGGAATTGTGGCGATGATGATTGCACTTCAGGTTTTGTTGGTCGGAATGATTTTGAAATAGTAGTGAATTGAATGCGGGGGAAAGTGTGTTAGTACGGTTTTTTGTTTTTGCAATTGCAGTATCACTCGTGGCTCAAACTGATAGTTCGTCGGAAGAGATATTTCCGGCGAAACACCGAGCACTGATTCTTCTGAAAGGAGGCATGAGTAAGGATCAAATCAATATTGAAACGGTTCCCTTCTGGGCGATCGGTGGAGAATATCGGCTTAAACCTCACTATTACACGAAAATGGGTGGCGGGTATCTCCAGATGATTTTCCCTGCCATGGTGTACCACTTTCCTTCAAAGAATGAGATAACCGTTGATCTGAAAATACGCCCCGACTTTGGCCCCATTACCAAATGGATTCCGTTGACCATGGTCGATCTGGGCT
>DYSA01000222.1:0-1951 GCA_020726425.1 Fibrobacter succinogenes
GATATCAATCACTTACAAAACAAAAGGTTTTTTCGTGGTACCTGAGTAGTAACCCCGCTTTTTTTGTGAAATAGTATTCAAATTTTTGCGTTGGTTATTGAATCATTAAATGACTTTTTTTATCGATCGATTTATCTCATTATATGAGTATCTTCAAATGATACACCGTATCGATCACACATAAGTTTCAATTCATCTATAAACGAAAATTGTTTGTGGTGTTCAGCTTGACGATCGATATATCCTATTAACTTTTCCAACTGTGAATGACTCACCGAAAATACGCCATAGCCATCCTGCCATGAAAAATCCGGCTCAAACTGTTTCATCCATTTTGATGATGATCGCTTGATCTCTTCCATAAGTTTTGCCGTTGTTATTGTGCGAGGAAGAGTGCATGCAATGTGAATATGGTTTTCTGTTCCGCCTACTCGAAAAGCTTGAGATTCGTGATTCCGAAGTGATCCGGCAATATATGCATGAAGCTGAGCGAGTTGATTTGATGGAATGAGGTTGGTTCTATTTTTCGTACTGAAAACAAAATGAAGTAGGATTTTTCCTAGTGATGACATGGGCGGTTCCTTATGAAATTAGGTTAGGCTTTTTTGCATTTTAAGCCGAAGGCTTACACATATCAGCCGTAGGCATCGCCTACGGAAATGTTTGTGTGATGATAAATTTTCCCCAACGGGGATTAACATTTTTACCACGGAGGTTATGTTCAAGCCCTTTGGGCAATCGTATTCTGTTCGGCATTCGTACCGTAGGCGTTGCCTACGGCTGATATGTTTTTCCCTTCGGGAAGGAAATTAAATATCCAAAACCGAATGCGAACCATTTCCCCAAATCACCAATGCCTTCTCGACGATCACCCGAATTTGTCTAACCTCAGGAACCTTTTCCACCACCGATTTCAGATTTATCAGCGCCGGTTTGACGAACTGGCGATAGCGCGGCTTTCCACGGTTCATCGACAAATTGCCGTAAGCGCCCAGTGCCTGCATGAGTCGCTGACATCCGCAGTAGGCGAGGTTTTCACGGTTCAGCGAACGATGAGATTCGTAGTAGGCGCAAACCTCTTCGCGGATTTGCGGTGTGATCAACGCGCCGAGATATGGATCATAGAGAAGTGACGCCAGATCGTACTCCGGTGGGCCCATGCGCGCTCCCTGAAAATCGACAAAGGAGATCGCCTGATTTTTCACCACGATGTTTTCGCTCTGGAAGTCTCTGTGAAGAAGTGTTCGTTCGATGGAATCACATCGATCAGCAAGCATGGTTCTCTCTGATTCGAACTCGTCGTTGAAAAGATCCACCAATTCCGGCATGAGTCCGCAGATATGTTCTTTAAAGTAGCCCGTTTCCCACAAAAACTGTTCCCGATCCAACGCCCGTGCACCGATCCGTGACTCTGCGGGAACTTCGCAGTTCTGCCACGCGATCAACTGATCCATCACGGAGTTGAGAATGATCACTCGTTTGATATCGCTGATTTTCGCAAAGAGAATATCGATCAATCGTCGATCCCCGCCGTCTTCCACGAGTGCAAGTCCCAGTTCACGATCATAGCCGAGGATCGCCGGAAGCATGGTTAGGTTTTGTTCTTGACGAATATTGTCCATGGCAAGGAAATTGTCCCAGTCCGGATCGGATCCTTCCCACACCATGAGCACCATCGATGTATGGGCATTGAGTATCAACCGGTAGAACGCTCGCCCCGAACCAGCAGAACCGGCCCAGTTCACAAAAAAGTAGCCACCAAATCCGAGAGGGCGAAGGATTTCTGTGCAAAACGTTAGTTGAATTGGATCGAGAGCTACATTACTTTGGCGCATGGGGTATCTCCACTAATTCTATTTCGTTGTTTTTTCGTGAAATGATGCATTGGTAATAGAAACGTTGCGATGGTAGAGACGTTGCGATGGTAGAGACGTTGCATGCAACGTCTCTA
>DYSA01000222.1:2051-4744 GCA_020726425.1 Fibrobacter succinogenes
ACGTTGCGATGGTAGAGACGTTGCGATGGTAGAGACGTTGCATGCAACGTCTCTACGGTTCTTGAATTATTTACAATCAACCTCGCACCACGGCGTGATAATTTCACGATTGTACACGCGATCCGCTTCGACAAACGATCCGCCGTGGAACACAGAGTTCTTACCGGAAATCTTCTCTGCCATAACGTTTTCGATCCAGAGATATTCCGAATCTTCACTGATTATTGAAACATCGAAATCATCACCGTTCGGATAGGCGAGTTTCTTTTCGAAATCCACGTTCATTCCCAGAGGGAAATCGAATTTCATTTTCTTGTCGAAAATATCCCAGTAGAGTTGATTCAGTTCCGCCGGAGTTCCTGTATCCTGCCAGTAGATCCCTTCGAGATCCCACACTTCGACCGTGTATCCAAGATCGACAAGTCGTTTCCAGGTTGTTTTTACATCGAAATCATCGGCTTGAAAGTGTTCGAGCATTTCGGATTTGTAGAACGCAATCCCGATAAACGCCGCTGACCGTTCCATCTCACCAAAGAGATTGTCAACGCGACCGACGTATCTGTTATCCGAACTGATCCCGATTACTTTGTTTCCGCGATCTTTCGAAGCGAGAAGAACCACATCCGCTTTTGAACTGTCGAACTTTTCAACCAGCGATTTGAGCGGAGCATTGGTGACGATATCCGCGTTGATCACGCAGAATGATTCGTCGCCGCCGAGAAACTCTTTCGCATTGAAAATCGCGCCACCAGTTCCGAGGATTTCCGGCTGTTCGTCAAAGACGCGAACCGAATAGGGAAGCTGTTCGATAAACATTTGAGCCAGTTCCGCCTGATAATGAATGTTCACGGCGTACGTATCAAAGGCGTTTTTACGCAAATACCGAAGAGCGATCTCCATAAGCGGAACGCCGCAGACAGAAACCAGTGCTTTGGGTAGAACATCGGTGATTGGCTGAAGTCGGGTGCCAAATCCGGCACAAAGTACGAAACCACGCATTTAGAGATTCTCCTTATATAAAGCGATTGATTCAAAATTATCAATGAAAAGATTCTGTTTCGGAGCCCAAATACGGCGAAGTTCTTCAACATTATCGCCGTTTTCCACCCACTCGCGAAGAGTTGCGTCGCCGGCAACGATATCAACCGGCGGTTTGTCAAACTCATATTCATAAGGAGGAAGTTTCCACGCGAACTCATTCGGTGCAATTTCGTATGCTGCCTTGAGAATCGCCGCGGTGGTGATCACCGGTTCGAACACGGAAAGATCGGTGGGGTGAATCTGGAATCCTCCGCAGAGAACGCCGTGATGTTTATTGAAAGTAGGGATAAAATCGTGATCGCGAAGGAAAATCCCTTTGATATTCTGACGTTCAAACGCTTTGCGGAACGCCGCGCGATTGATATAGGGTGCACCGAACATTTCAAACGGCGTGGTTGTTCCGCGACCTTCAGAAATATTGACGCATTCAAGGATAACCTGACCGGGATAAACGATTGCCGCTTCGAGAGTCGGCATGTTCGGCGAAGGAATCACCCACGGAAGGCCCGTTTCATTGAACAGCGAATCTCTCTGCCAGCCGGTCATCTCCACAACGGTGAGATCGGCGCCCGGAAGGTACACTTTTTTCACCCATTTCGCCATTTCGCCCATGGTCATACGGTGACAGAGCGGAATTTCTGCTCCACCAACGAAAGTAAAATGATCCGGCGCAAGCACGGCACCGTCGAGCATAACGCGACCAATCGGATTTGGACGGTCGAGAACCCAGAGCGGCATATTTGCTTCGGAAGTTGCTTCCATACAGTGTTTGATTGTCCAAATGTAGGTGTACGGGCGAGCGCCCACATCCTGAAGATCAACTAAAAGAACATCAAAGTGAGAAAGCATCTCTGGTGTGGGCTTGCGATTTTCGCCATAGAGAGAGAAAACGGGAATCTCTTCGGAAACTTTGACCTTTTCGTCGCCATCCCACTCGATCATGTTGTCCTGAGTTTGACCAAACAGACCGTGCTGAGGCCCAAAGATTGCGCCGATCTCACAGGGAAATGTTTTAAATAGATCGATAATGTGAATGTAAGAACTATCCACCGACGCGGCATGACAGACGATCCCGATTCGTTTGCCCTTGAGAGCTTCGGGGAAATTGTATTTGAATGATTCTAAACCGGTGATTACCATAGTTTCCTCGTTTCAAAATTTTGACAGCTCAAAAATATATTGAAACGGAAGAATTTTCTAATGGGAATGGGGGTTTTGTGGGGTATCTGCATTGTAATTGATTTTTGATTTCAGCCCCGAAGTGGGCGACCATATTCCAGCGTGGGGCGAAGCCCTACGAAATGGTTGGAAAGAATGAACCTATGAAAACCATTTAAACTCCGCACATTCCGCAACAAGGTATGCGAACGAGTTGATGTCACTGAAGTAAAAATACCATTGTATTGATCCGGGTACATTGGCCATAAGGATTTGTTTTGCCTCTTCTGTGGGGCAAGTATTGAGATTTCCATTGTCAGTCAACCAAAGTGAACCTGTTTTCTAAATTGATTCAGCAACGTTATAATGATCAATCGACCAGTGTAGAACATTGGTAAACGATAGCTCACAAGGGAGCTTTGTTACATCTGATTTCTGATGATTTTGGTTTAGTTGAGAAGCAAAAATTATCATCCGTACGGTTACTCTTGAGT
>DYSA01000223.1 GCA_020726425.1 Fibrobacter succinogenes
GCGTTTCCACCGGTGAAACGTGGATCAGCGAACTGAGCAACGAAGAGATTCGCGGACTGTTTTTGTAGTTGCGAGCTCGCAACTACTCTATTGTACATCCCTATCGATTCGTGAACGGGCTACGCCGTTCACATTCGAGCACTTGCGCAAGATTACCAATTCACGTTACAGAATCCATGAATAAACAAGCACGGAAATCACGTCTCTAAGAAAACAACCAAATCCTGAAAATGAGATTCAGGGCTTGTCGAAGCAACTACCACTTTCGACAGGTGCGTCTCCGTACAAAAAAACTCCGCATTATAGGCCAACACACAACTACGAAGTTGCGAGCTCGCAACTTCGTTTTTTAATACAACTCCCCCATTCCTTCACGTGTGTGCGATTGTATATTTCATTCGAACAACTCGCACAAGATGAACAACTCTCAGGAGCCAGTTCAATTGTAAACGGCAATACTGGTTCTCTGCAAAAATGGAACCGGTTGCGAGCTCGCAACAGAGCAGAACAAAAACGAGCAACTCGCACAAGACGAACAACTCGACACTATACAAGAAAGGAGAAAGCCGTGCCCAAAGAAGGATTTTATACCAGCAAAGAGGTGTGCGAAAAAGTGGGAGTCAGCAAGAATACACTCCTTAAATGGCTCGACCAATCACTGATTTCTGAACCTGAATTACGAACGGTGTACCAGTTTCTCTGGTCAGAAAAAAATATCGAAAACATTAACGAATACATTGAACGGCGACGGAGGTAATCGTGAGCACTCCAAAAGTGATCTCTTTTTTGAACTACAAAGGCGGCGTCGGAAAAACCAATGTATCGGTAAACTTTGCCGCTCATTGTGCACAAAATGGGAAATCAACCTTGCTAATCGACTGGGATCCTCAAGGCGATTCAACTGAATATGTTGGTTACGGAAGAGAAAATGTAGAACTCACCGTATTTGACTTTCTTTCAGAAAACCTTCACCCAGAAAAAGGGGTAAACATCGCCGAAACAGAAATTAAAAATCTCTGGATTATCGGTGCAAACTCTTCGCTGAAAAATGTTGAGCACCTTGTCTCCCGCGAAGAAGACACATTCGAACGGTTCCGCGATTTGGTACATGAATGTGGGAGAATTTTCGATGTAGTGGTGATTGATTGTCCACCGGCGAATTCCCATGTAAATATCGCTTCGATTTTTGCCAGCACCAATGTGTTTATCGTGACGACATCTTCTTCCGATTCAATTGACAAAATCGGTCTGGTAGATCAGATGGTCAATGATATTAGTGCGGTGATTGCCGACAATATGGATCGCGATGAATACCACCTCCCAACGCTCAGTGGAATAATACTCACAATGGCAGTCGAAAATACTGTGGGGCTCGATGTGGCACAGGAACATCTCAAAGCAATTTGGGGGAACCTTATTATTGAACCGGCGATTCCAAGAACGGTTGCTGCGGCATACTCGGTGAGCGAAAATATTCCGCTCATGCTCAGTCGTCAAAATACAAAAATCGCTATTCGGTATCGCAAAGTTTTTGAGGAGGTACTGCACCGTGTCAACTAACAGAGAAAAATTGATGGCAGGTTTAGCAAAACGGGATCGTTCAATGCTCGCAGATCCTCACCTTGACCGGATCGGAAGTACGGTTCGTAAAACCGGAAGTGTCGTTTCCCGCGAAAAAATCTTTGAAATCCCTGTTGATCAGATCAAAGATAATCCGTTTCAATATCGCGATGAAAGCAGCTTGAATTCCAGCGAACTGGAAAGTCTCGCACAATCAATTAAAGAGCACGGCCTTCGGAGTCCAATTCAACTTCGTCGCGAAGGTGATGAGTATGTATTGGTGGCTGGATGGCGACGACTTACCGCAATTAAACGGTATCTTCCGGATATGACCGTGGTAAAAGCAACCGTAGACTCTGAAATGGATGATCGAACACATCGATTGTTGACAATCATAGAAAACGAACAGCGCGAAGATTTTACGGCCTTTGAAAAAGCAAAAGCTTACGCGGATATGCAAAAGCTTGATGGATTCACGCTGGATCAAATCGCCCAAGTTGTTGGTTCATCGAAAACAAGAATCTCACGAATTCTAAAACTACTCACTCTCCCCGAAGAGATTTGTGTAATTCTTCGTGAAGCAATTTTACAAGGATTAAGCCACGGTCATCTTGATGAAATTACTGCGGGGTGTAAAAAACGGGAAACCCTCGGAGAAACTCCTCAGGAGATTCTACACTGGGCAACGTCAACGGTGTCAGCTGTTCTCGCCGGTGAAATGACCATCGAGCATATCCGAAATGTTCATAGAGAACCGGTTAAACAAAAACCGGTGGATGCCAAAAAACCTATTAAAAAGTGGAAAATTGAAGGTTCAGCATGGAATCGTTTTGAAGTGAGTACACGAAACAAAGTGACACTGGAATTTAAACTTCCTGAAGATATTCAATTTAACGATTCTGAAAAAATTATTGAATTTATTCGGACAAAGTTGCTGAATCACTCAGAAATTCCGTCGGGATAACAACCGAATTTTCCGTGAGAAAATCGTTGAGATAAGCTAGATTTGATGTACGCAAATGATTATTGGAGCTTTAAAACCAATGAGAACGGCTTAAATAGTAGGTCGGGATAGCAAACGAATAGTCACGGGAAAAGAAGCGAATGGTTCGGGATAATAACCGAATAGAAGTGGGAAATCAAACGAACCTTTCGGGATAGCAAACGAATTTATCTCTATATGTCTCTGATTTAAATAGCAGATATGAATTGCCCCAGTAATCCCTAATACTTATTCATAAAAACACAAAGGAGCTGTTTTTTGGAACTTCATATACATAAGAAAGAGAGTGCTACTCCAGCAATTTGGAGTGAAACCAATTTTGTTGAGTATCCATTTTTCAAACTTGGAAAGAAAAACAGTAGTGATAGTGAGATCAAAATAGAGATTGATCTTTCTGAAGGGACTGCATTGTGGCATGTAACCAATCCCGAAGGTCTACCCGGGATTCTTTCCTACGAAGTTTTTACTGCACTGGAACTGGAGCTAGAAAAAACAGGAATCTCTTCAGACGGAGCACTCTATTTCTCTATTGGAGATATTCTAACCACATTGGGATGGAAAAGTAGGGGAGGGGCTGATTATCGGGCGATCCGTGAAGCGATTGATAAAATTGTCGATACAAAAATCACTGCAAATATGACACTTCAAGATAAGGAGAAAAATCAGAGAGGCCAATACCGAAATTTCCGTCTTTTGACAGAATTTCAAATGAGTACGATTGAATATCCCGATGGAACAACTCAGGATATTTCTTCTGTTCGATTTAATTCGACCTATATGAACAATCGTCAACATGGCTATGTCTCGCCGATTTCTGTGGAGACATTTTTTACTCGCCTAAAATCTCCCGTGGCAAAACGACTTTACCAATATCTGAACAAACGGGCTTTTTTCATGGCACGCCGTGGAGATCTCTTTTCGGTTGATGTGATCGAAATCGGAACGCTGATGGGACTCAAGGCAAAGTTCATTTCTGACATTGATAAAACACTTTCGAAAGCTCACGAAGAGCTTATCGGTGTGGGATTTTTGAAATCCGTGGCAATCGAGAAGGGAAGAGGTAAATCGAAAGTGTATCGCTATCTGTTCAGTCAAGATTTTCAGAATCAGGAAATCGCAGAACGAAAACAGATTCGATTCGATGGAACGGGTGATTCCGAAATTTCACAGGAACTTCTGAAATATGGAATCAAGCGGGATAGGGTAGAGGTGATGGTTCGTGATTCACTTTCTCAATTGAAACTTCTTTTACGGCACATGAAAGAAGAGAAAAAACGAGGTCGTGAAATTCGCAATCCCGCAGGATTTATCTACTCATTTCTCAAAAATGAATGGCAACTTCCTGATGAGAAAACACCGGCAGTCAAAACCTATAGGAATGTTGGTCAAATAGAATCGACTCCTGAAGAGAGGGGGTATGTTCGTGCTGTCCCAACGCAGGATGATGTTGATTCGTATCGCCGAAACCTTACAGATCAGCAAAAAAGCGAGTTACACAAATCCGTTCTTAAACAAATTGGATTTGATATACCATCCCTAGACGAATCTCTTTGGATACGTGATGATCTGTTTGATGATGCGGGACCGCTAAACAACCCTTTTCTCTGTTCACGGGCACGTATCTCCTTGACAGGAGAGATTGCTAACCGGATGAGTTGATAGTTGACATCAAAATGAAAGTCACGATTATAACACACAGCTGTTAGAAAACGACCTCTCACAAGAAGAACTACTTAATCTATTCTGAGGATAGTTTAAATTGCTGAGCCATATGAATAAAATCCACCAGCATGAGTATGCACAGTAGATTTTTTCTTTGATGTTGTTCCCGTTAAACTTGTTCATCAAAGAGAAATTTGGATCTTCAGATTGATGAGTCTCGATTGTTAGAACCGGAATACTGCAGAAATGCCGTTGTTTCACTTTTGGTAAATGAAGGTATGAAAAGTGAAGAGGTGTCGCTGTTAAAACGAAAAGATCTATCGGAGAAGAAAACCACGTTTTGTCACTTACTAGAGTCCACTCCTTTGGTGAAAAAGTGTGTTGAAAAATGGGTAGATCTCTATCCTGATCATCCTTTGTTTTTTCCATTCACCCCGCGGGGAAATAAACCGGTCAGAAAAGTGTTACACTATTCTTCAATATGGAAAATGAGATG
>DYSA01000224.1 GCA_020726425.1 Fibrobacter succinogenes
CAGGTTTGGAAACCTGTCACGAGATTTCATCGTACTGCAGTATCTGGGTAATTGTAAAAGCCAAAGGGTAGGTTATACTCTTTGGCTTTTTGACACGCAAATTTCGACAGGAAATAGGCGGAACGATTATTCCGCGAATCC
Source organism: Fibrobacter succinogenes (assembly GCA_020726425.1). Classification (GTDB taxonomy): domain Bacteria; phylum Fibrobacterota; class Chitinivibrionia; order Chitinivibrionales; family Chitinivibrionaceae; genus JAIFMU01. The sequence goes on from DYSA01000224.1 coordinate 142, forward strand.
CGCTTCTTTGAGGAATCCTTTTTTATCGCGCCAGTGTTTGGTCACTTTGACGAAGAGTTCAATTTTACATTTTACGCCTGAAAGCCCGCGCATTTTCCACTCCGCCCCTTTGCGAATCTTGCTGATTGTCGCGCCTTTGTTCCCGATCAAAATAGCTTTCTGGCCCGTGGATTCAACGTGGATGTCCGCCGTAATTTGGTGTACATCTTCGCCTTCGGTATAACTCATGATCTCGACATAGCAAGCGTGCGGAACTTCTTCGTGAGTGTTGGCGATAATCTCTTTGCGGATATACTCCGCCGCAAAAAATCGCAGCGACGCATCGGTGAGATCATCAGCGGGGTAGAACTGAGGCCCAACGGGAATAAAGGTGCGAAGGAAATTGATAAACACTTCGCCGGAAGTTTCGTTGATCGCCGAAAGCATCAACTGAGGTTTTTCTGCAAGTTCAGGATACCGTTTTTTGAACAAATCCTGTTTTTCAAGTGCCTCGGGAAGAGTCATCTGATCAACTTTATTAAAGAGAATAATGATCGGGTGAACTGAACGTTCCACCTTTGTCGCAATATCATCCTCTTCATCACCGAAATCACGGCTCATATCAACGATATAGATCACCAAATCCACGCCGCTGTCTTTGAGCATTGATGTTGAAACGTTGTACATTTCATGGTTGAGCTGGTGTTTTCCTTTGTGGATACCCGGTGTATCGACGAAGACGATCTGAAGGTTCTCTTCGTTGTAGATCCCGCGCATATTTTTCTGAGTGGTCTGGGGCATCGGCGAAACGATTGCGAGCTGTTCGCCGAGAATCGAGTTGAGAAGCGTTGATTTTCCGCTATTGGGGCGACCAATGATCGCCACGAATCCTGAGTGGAATTCGCCGGTCGATTCGGTTGTTACGGGAGATTTTTCTGTCATTTTCAATCCTTAAATTTTTGTTTTCTTCGCACTTGTGAGCAAACGGATGAGGGTGAAGATGTCTATTTTTTTGTACTGCTTGACTCTTTGGGTTTTGATGCCGTCCTGCCACTATCCGCTTTTGCAGAATCGCTTGCGGTTTTTACAACTTCAATGGGTTTCTCTTTTGCTTTTTGAATTCCTTTGATCCCGGCGCTTAGCATTTCAGCACCTAAATATGAAGAGTGAATGTTCCACGTCTGCCCATGAATTTGAACAATCGCACAGGCTAAATCTTCATCGCTCTTGGTGGTATCTCTTAAAAATCCGACAAACCATTCGGCGCGACCTTTAACTATGGCTGGATCAGTATTGATATTCCCTGTTTTACCACCATGTTGAAACGAATCAAACGCAGAACTTCCCTTTACTTTTGCGAATCCTTTGCGAGCAGTCCCGGTGGCTGTGGTCGCTTGCATAACAGTTTTCAATGTTGCCGCACCTTTTGCCGTCATGAGTACTCGCCACGGAAGTGATTCATTTTCATAGATTTTTGTGCCGGTTTGAATATCAATGACGCTATCGACAATTGTGGGACGGGTGACTTTCCCACCTTGAGTTATTCCTCCTGCGATAAGTGCACCGAGAAGAGGAGAGAGCGTGGTTCTCTTGTTGTATCCCGATGCAAGTTCAGCAATCGCGAATGTGTCTGCGAGTGGTGCTGCGGTAAATTTGCTGATTCCCACGGGAAGTTCAAAAGGGATCGTGTCGTTGAAGCCAAATTTCTGGGCATACTCTTGAAGAGTGTTTATTCCCGTGTAGTAGATTCCCATTCGCCCAAAAATTGGATTGACCGAAAACGAGTACGCTTGGGAAAATGTCATTTTGTACGATGGTTTATAATCACTTGCGATCTGGTTTTTGTAGAGAGTATGAGCGTTTCCGGAGATGGGGAATTCGTACTCTGGGGAAATCGCATTTTTTTCAATTGCCGCCGCCGCTGTTATCGTTTTAAAGATCGAAGCTGCGGGAATATCTGCATTGATAAAAAGATTGTCGCGGAACTTCGGTACTTTCGGATTGTTATACGACACCAGTGCCAGAACTCGACCTGTTTTGGGTTGAAGAACAACCATAGCTCCTTGATTGGGATGATTCTGTTTCATCAGCTTGTTCCCCACGTTTTGAAGCGCAGTGTCCAGCGAGAAGTAGCGAATCAGTGTGTGGTTTTTCCACTGAACCGTGTCTGATTCTGCGGTCAGAGTAGGAAGGTGTTCTGCGATTGTTGTCATGAGATCTGAGTATTCAAAGGGAATTGCTTTTGCTTTCACCTTTGTGGGAGACTGTTTCACATGAGCTGCCGCTTTTGCTTTCTGTTTGCGCTTTTTCTCTTCGCGAAGTTCTTTTTTGCTCTGTTTTTTAATCATCGCCGCAATTTTCTCTTCTTTCGAAGGAGTCAAGGCATCGGCGACATAACTGAGCACATTTCTTCCCGCAGCGGCAATCAGAAGAACAACCAGAAATATGCGAATACGTCCTTTTTGAGGAACTTTCATCGATTTGTTCATGTAGGTGTGCATTTTGTGAACACTGGCAGCCATGCCGATTCGACGACTGCGATCAGAACGCCCCTTTTTCATCAATCTTTACCTTGAAAACCGATTCGAGTGCGTTCCAAGTACGATCTCTGGCCATTCATGTTGGTCATCATTTCTCCCAATAATCCAATTGAGAAAAATTGCACGCCGAGAATCATTGAGGTTACTGCCAAAAGCATAAGTGGACGAATGTGAAGTTCTTGCGTAATAAGCCAGTCGATTCCAAATCCCGCGCTTATTCCAAATCCAAGAACCATCAAAAGCAGTCCGATAAGGCCAAAAAAGTGAAGTGGCCGGGACATGTATTTTCGTAAAAATAGCAGGGTGGCAAGGTCGAAAAATCCGTTGAAGAATCGATCGAGACCAAATTTGGTAACGCCAAACTGACGTGCACGGTGAGGAACCGGTGCTTCGGTGACGCGATAGCCGTTCCAGTGAGCAAGCACTGGAAGGAATCGGTGGCGTTCGCCGTAAATTTCAAGTGACTTGGCGGCATCGCGGCGGTATGCTTTAAATCCACAGTTGAAATCGTGAAGGGTCACACCGGACATTTTTGATACCACCGAATTAAACAGTTTGCTCGGGATATTTTTAGTGAGTACTGGATCGAGTCGTTTCTGTTTCCATCCCGAAACGAGATCCCAACCTTCGTTGAGCTTTGCAAGCATGTCAGGAATTGCCGCAGGGTCATCCTGAAGATCCGCATCCATAGTGACGATAATATCGCCAACGGCTGCTTCGATACCAACGGCGAGGGCTGCTGATTTTCCGTAGTTGCGACCAAAGCTGATCAGTTTAACTGCGGGATATTGTTCTGAGAGTGTTCGGATAACCGACACCGAACCATCTGTCGATCCATCATCTACAAAGATCACTTCAAATGACAGGTTTCGTGGTTCAAGAGTTTCCTTGATCTGACGGAACAGTTCGGCCAATGACTCTTCTTCGTTAAACAGCGGAACAATTATCGAAATATCCATGAAAACCCTTTCTCACTGAACATAAATTCCCGCGGAAAATACCATTTGCCCGACTCGTGCAGTAGCACCAGTGGGAAGTTTTGATTCTTTCAAATAGTGTTATCGTCGATAACTCTTTAACCGTGACTCAATCTCAAGCTATAATGCAAAAACGGGAACCCGAAAGTTCCCGTCAAAGTATCGATAATCAAGATTGATTACTTAACGCCACCCTGGTCGTGAACAAAGTAGTTCACCTGAGTCTGGCGAGTATAATTCGAAGTAACCGTCAAGCGAGTAGAATCGCCATCGGAGTCGATTGCTGTAAATGTAAATGATTTTGGAGTGAGAACAGTGTTAAACCCTGGATCAAACTGAGTTGTTGCTGTTCCGCTTGAAACAAATTTAACACCCGGTTTGTCATCAGTTGCTGTTGCATTGAATACATCCCAGCTCGTAAGGATACGGTCGTTACCCACCTGAACACCAACACTGTTAACCGAAGCCGTTACCTGAATAACAGGGCGAGAATTAGTCACAACACTCATAAGTTCATACGCATTAATCACGCTTGAAATTTTACCAATAAGTTTTACAAATGCATTCATTTGGAGTGACAGGTTGTCTCCAGCGGCTGCCATTTCGCTCACAAATACAAGAGCCGCTGCAGAAATTTCTTTCTGGATAAGGGGCCAGAATTCAGACGCAATCGCACGTGTTCCAAGGATACTTGTTAGACTTACAACACCAGTTTTAGAAATCGAAATTCCGCCAAAACTGTTTTTGATTGTTGTAACTTCGCTTGTTGCATCGCGTTTTACAACCAGTGGTACAGATACCGGCTGTTTGACGACTGTTTCTACAACACCCGCTTCTTCGGTATAGGTAGACTGAGAGACTTCATCCATCTGAGTCGAAACCATTACAAGGAATGATCCTTCTTCAACCACAACTTTTTCTTTATTTGTCGTAGTATCAGTAACTTCTTTTGCAAGAGGGATAAAGAGAGCCGATACTGTTGGATCGTCAAATGTTACGTTGGTCGGTTTCGCTTCTTTCGATATAAGAAGTCCTGCGTCTGCGATGATATTAAT
>DYSA01000225.1 GCA_020726425.1 Fibrobacter succinogenes
TCGAATTGAACCTGAAATGATCTAAACTCCCGTATCTTTTTGTCTCTAGAGGTGGTCCCCGCGCCACCTCTTTTTTTGAAAGAAAACTCTGTTTCCCCCACTCCCTCAGATCTCAAAACTTTGGATAATTCCGAAAAAACGCTAGCGTAAACAGTGGCAATAGTTTCCCCTGCAAAATGAAAAAAGGGCGACTTAAAAAAGCCACCCTTTGCGATTCAAACAGAACAATCAGACTAGAAACGTGAATAGAGTCCGCTGATTGAACGACCTGAGTTGGTAAACATAATTGCATTTGCAAAGAGTTCTGCGATCGAAACAACCTGAAGCTTGTCATGTTTTTTCTCTTCAGGAATAAATACGGTATCAGTAACCACAAGTTTCTGAATAGCCGAATTAACGATACGCTCTTTTGAGTTTCCAGAAAGAACACCGTGTACACAGAACGCAATAATATCAGATGCGCCGTTTTTCACGAGAACTTCAGCCGCTTCGATCAATGATCCGCCAGAAGCAACTTCATCGTCGAAGATAAATGCTTTTTTGCCTTTTACTTCACCAATAATATTTTCCATCGAAGGTTTCTCGGAATCGTCAGAACGACGTTTGTCGAGAATCGCCAAAGGAAGACCAAGACGTTTTGCATAGTGCCCCGCGTGTTTCGCAGAACCAGCGTCAGGAGCAACCACAACACCGTTTTCGGTGCCCATTGCTTCAGCTGCGTCGCAGAGAACTTTTCCCGCAAGAAGGTGGTCACACGGCTGGTCGAAGAATCCCTGAATCTGTGGCGAATGAAGGTTCATTGCCATAACACGGTCTGCACCGGCAGTTTTAATCAAATTCGCCACAAGTTTTGCGGTGATTGAAATACGCGGTTCATCCTTCTTGTCAGAACGAACATACGGATAATACGGTGTTACCGCAGTAATGCGAGCAGCACTTGCCTGTTTTGCCGCATCAATCATAATCAAAAGTTCCATGAGTCCTTCATTGACCGGAGCACACGAAGGCTGAACAATGTAAACATCTTTGCCACGTACCGTTTCTTTGTACGCCACTTTGATGTTTTCATTACTAAATTTCATGATGTCCACTTCACCCAGTTCTACACCAGCGTGTTTAGCGATCGCTTCAGCCAGTGGGCGGTTTGCGGTACCAGAAAAGATCTTAAGGTCACCGTTCATGGTGTTTCCCTTCTCCAATTGGTTGTTCATTATGATTTTCCTCTTGCAATAACTGTTCTATAGATTTCTTGATAAGATTTGGCTGAAGTACTTGTCGTGATTCAAAATAGTAATCACCTTCAGCAATCTTCATTATTTCAGAAAATCCACTTTCACCAGAACGGTTGCGGTAGAATCCATCAACAATTTCCTTATCGCGAAACAAAAGATACCCTTTTCGTCTTCCATCAATCACATGCAGAGCTCCCTGACGGCCGAGGCTACAGAGTGAACGTATATGGCTGATCAAGTGCGGTTCAGATAGTTTTCCAGAGAGAATGAATGTTGTATTTTTTAGACGCTGTTGTTCCCGTTTCAAAACTTTTTTCTGCTCCCGGCCATTTGCCAAGAGAGAAAGCATGGGAAAGAACGAAAGTCCACAAAGAAATCCGGCTAATGCAGGAATCGAAGATATCGGTGACATGGCTGTATCCTTTACACCCCTCAAGGGTACTGAGTCATTTTTCCGACGCGCAGAAAATAGTTATCTGCGCTCAAATCAATTCTACTTTTTTTAAAACTCTTTTTTCACAAAAAAATAGCTATTTTTAAACATTCTTTAAATAAGGTCGCAAAAACGTCTGATTTTTCGATAAATCAACCGAATTCGTATGCACCATTGATTAATAGGCATTGTGCCGGAGAGTGATCGCGGATGCAAAAACTAAAGAACAAGAGGGTCATTTCCCGGCTTTCCCGTTATAAAAACGCGTTGTACCGGTTTCGTGAACTCGGTTTTGAACGCATTTTTTCAGATTACCTCGCCGAAGAAGTCGGTGTAACCCCTTCGCAGGTGCGCAAAGACTTTTCGCTTTTTGATATCACGGGGAACAAACGTGCGGGATATCAAATCAATATTCTTTTGGAAAAACTGGAACAACTGTTCTTAAAAGATCGCATTCAGAAAGTGATTATCGTGGGAGCGGGACGACTCGGCTCTGCGTTTTCTCACTATCGCGGATTCTCTCGGGAAAAGATTGAGATCGTTGCCGTATTTGATGTTGATCCGACAAAATGCGTGGGATCAAAGGGCGTCGTACCGATTCGCCCGCTTTCAGAGATGGAATCGTTTATTAAAAGCGAAGGAATCGAACTGGGCATTTTGACAGTTCCCGAACGAGTGGCCGAAGAGGTGTATCAGAAAATGATCTCCGCAGGAATCAAAGGAGTATTGAACTTCGCACCGATTCCCTTAAAATCGACAGAGACTTGTATCGTCACAACATACTGTGTTGAATTAGAATTAGAAACGCTTATATACTTTGTGAATGAAGGTATCGGAGGGCTTGATGCAGAAGATTGCGATTAAAATCGGAGGATCCACCGTAAATAGTGATGGGCTTCTTGACCAACTCGGTGCTGGTATCCGCCGTCTTCGCGACACAAACTGTTCAGTTCTCGTGATCCACGGTGGTGGGAAAGATATCGCTCTCGAACTAAATCGACTCAACAAAGAGTTTCAGTTCGTTCAGGGGATGCGAGTCACCGACGCGGAAACAATGGAAGCAGTTCAGCGGGTTCTTTCTGGCGAAGTGAACAAGCGGATCGTAAACGCATTCCTTCTCGAAGGCGTAAACGCGGTTGGTCTTTCCGGTGTTGACGGCGGATTGCTCACGGCAAAAAAACTGTTTATCGACGGTGAAGATATCGGATTCGTGGGCGAAGTTGAAAAAGTTGACACGGTTCTTTTGGAGACCTTGGTGTCGGCGAACTTTGTTCCCGTTGTGTCACCGGTTTCTCGTGATACCGAAGGAAATATTTACAATGTGAACGCCGATCTCGCGGCAAGCGAAACCGCAATCGCCTCGGCAACTGATGATCTTATCTACATTTCCGATGTTCCTGGTGTACTGATCAACGGTGACGTTCGACGAACAATCGCGATCAGTGAGATAGAAACGCTGATCGCGGAAGGTCATATCACCGGTGGCATGATCCCGAAAATGAGATCCGCTGCCGATGCGATCGAACGGGGCGTGAAACGTGTCCACATCTGTGGATGGCGCGGTGCCGAAACACTTGTGGAAGAGCTCGCTCACGAAACAAGTCAGGGAACAACGATTCAGAAATAGTCGTTGCGGAGAAAGAAAATGGGCACGATCAATCGGCCACAATAAAAAAAATATGGAGCGACACAACGCGTTGTGTCCTTAAAAAATGGAGAAATACAATGAATTACAATAATGATCTTTTTGTACCAACCTACGGCCGGAGTGGTGCTCCGATGGTGAGCGGAAAAGGGTGTACTCTTGTGGATGGCAATGGCAAAGAGTATCTCGATTTCGTCAGCGGTATTGCGGTAAATGCTCTTGGCTATGGCGATGCAGGTCTTGAAAAAGCACTGATGGATCAGGGGAAAAAGCTCCTTCACGGATCAAACCTCTGGCTTTCTGACACTCAGATGGCGCTTGCGGCAAAACTAATCGAAACATCGTTCGCTGACCGGATTTTCTTCTGTAATAGCGGAACCGAAGCAAACGAAGCGGCGATCAAATTTGCTCGGAAATGGGCGAGCAAAAAGAAATCGTCGAAAACCGCAATCCTTTCGTTCTTTGACGGATTCCACGGTCGAACCTACGGCGCCATGACCGCAACGGCTCAGAAGAAATTCCACGATGGATTCCACCCACTTCCTCAGGGATATTTCTATGCACCGTTCAACGATATCGAAGGCACCAAAGCGATGCTCGAGCTCGCTGACTTTGCGGCGGTTATCGTTGAACCGATTCAGGGTGAAGGCGGCGTGAACGTGGCTACTCCTGAATTTATGAAATTCCTTCGGGAGTACACAACAGCTCACGATATCGCTCTGATCTTTGATGAAATCCAGTGTGGCATGGGCCGGACTGGAACTCTTTGGGCGTACGAACAGTTGGGCGTAACACCGGATATTCTCACTTCAGCAAAACCTATCGGCGGTGGACTTCCCCTCGGTGCGGTTCTTGTCAAAGAAGAGATCGCGCTCTGCTTGGCTCCCGGCGATCACGGAACGACATTCGGCGGAAATCCACTCGCTTGCGCTTTGGGTAAAGTGGTTCTCGACCGGGTTTCAGACAAAGAGATGCTCGACCATGTGACAAAAATGGGTGAATATCTTCGGGCTGAACTGGTTAAAACCTGCGCAGAGTTCGATGAAGTTGAATCGGTTTTGGGAATGGGCCTTCTCGTGGGACTTCGGTTCAAAGAAGATCCAAAAAAAATTATCGAAAAAGCATTTGAAAAAGGACTTTTGATCGTTAAAGCGGGACGGAACACAGTTCGGTTTATTCCTGCATTGATCATCACTGAAAAAGAGATCGATCAGGCGATTGCAATTCTCAAAGATATTCTCGCATAAGAGATTTCATTCAATACCCAAAAGGGAACCTTCGCGAGAGGGTTCCCTTTTTTTATTCACAGAACTGATTGCATATTCACGAACTCGTTCCAAGGCTCCTATGATTGTGCAAGAATT
>DYSA01000226.1 GCA_020726425.1 Fibrobacter succinogenes
TGTTGCTTGTTTTGACGGGACTATTGACTATGAAAAATAAGCGCTACAGCATTGATCCATGTCATCCCCCTTGTGATAACGTCCACAGTAGTAATGTAGCTAAATTCGGGGAGTAGTCAACGTAAATTCACCACTAACTGCCTTAACTGGGCAATCGGGAATATCTAATGGGTGAAAGTCCCTAACGCGAGTGTCGGAGGAAGCGTATAGTGAAACGCAAGGGTGTCTTTCGTGAGGAAGAATCTGAAAGAAGCGTGTAGCAAAAGATGGATCAGACGGACAGAAACAGGATTAACAGGCTGTGTGCGAGGGTAACTGTACATGAGAATGGAACGCCCGAACCGAACGTAAATTGTACGCAGTAAATCCTGCTGATTTATCAGAAAGATATTTGACTTACCGTGGGAGACCTCGGTATCGAGAGTGACCGAGAAGTCAGCAGAAGCCATAGTACCCGAAAGGGGAAGGGCTGAATCTTAGAGTTAGGGATCAGTAGTTTCGCAGGTGTAAATGTCATGTTAAATGTGGAAAAACACTATGCTACCCAGATGTACCTTCCAGAGGAAGGGGAATGGTCAGTGTGTTCTGTGAATGGTGCTGATACGAGCGTATCTCGTATATCGGCTGACACAGTTAGCAGTATGTGGCGTTCAAATTGCGAGAAAGAGCGTGCCCTGACGGTGCGATTGATGGAGAAGGTTGCAGATCAAAGCAATCTTGTATCTGCCTATCGCAGAGTGAAATCCAATCGTGGAAGCAGTGGTGTGGATGAAATGAGTGTGGTGGAACTGGGACGCTGGCTTCCCGCTCACATAAACGAACTCCAACAGCAATTGCTTTCCGGATCGTATCAACCTTCGCCAGTGAAAACGGTGATCATCCCAAAGCCGAACGGCGGTCAGCGAATGCTCGGCATTCCGACGGTGATTGATCGGTTGGTACAGCAGGCAATTCATCAAGTTTTATCTCCTCGATATGAACGGGTTTTCTCGCCAAGTAGTTTCGGATTTCGTCCGAACCGAAGTGCTCACGATGCACTTGAAAAGGCGAGTGGCTTTGTCGAATCGGGAGCGTACTGGCTTGTTGATATTGATCTTGAAAAGTTCTTTGACGAAGTGAATCACGATCGAACCATGTGGCTTTTGAGTCGAAGAATCGGCGACAAACGAGTTTTGAAACTGATTCATTCGTTCTTGAAAGCGGGCATGATGACCGGCGGAGTGGTTAGTCAGCGAATCAAAGGAACGCCGCAAGGTGGTCCGCTGTCGCCTCTTTTGTCGAATATCGTTCTTGATGAACTGGACAAGGAACTTGAACTTCGCGGACATCGATTTGTTCGGTATGCCGATGATTTACGGATATTTGTGGAGAGCGAAAGGTCGGCGGACAGGGTGATGAAATCTGTGTCCGATTATATCGAAACAAGACTGAAACTCAAGGTGAATCGAACGAAAAGTCGTGTCTGTAAGGGATTTGAAACCAACTTTCTCGGGCACTCACTTCTTGGTGGTGGGAAGATCGGGTTGAGCAAAGAGAGTGAACGGCGGTTCAAGAAGGCGATAAAGGAAACGACTCGCCGGAATCGGGGAATCAGCCTTGAACAGTTGATTACCGAACTGAATCGTAAGCTTCGCGGATGGCTCAATTATTTCCGATATGCTTCGATGAAAAGTAAGATTGTTGATCTTACCGGATGGATTCAACGGAAAATCCGTTGTTTTCGCTTGAAACAGTGCAAACGGGCGAGTGGAATGTTCCGCTTTTTCGGGAAACTGGGACTGACGAAGAAGAAAATCTGGTACATTGCGGGATGTCGGAAAGGGTGGTGGCGAAAGTCCGCGACTCCGCCGGTACACGAGGCACTGAATAATCAATGGTTTCGAAAGATTGGTCTGTATGATCTGTTGGGAACATTCAACCGGTACAAACTCGAAGAAACCGCCGTATACGAAAGTACGTACGGTGGTGTGAGAGGTCGGTGAGACAGGGATAACCCTTTCTCACCTCCTACTCGATTTATCGACTCGATTCAACCGTGCTAGAACTCTTTTTGTTCATCGAGCAAACACTTTGGAGCTAACAGTTTCATCCCGATTGCTCCGACGGGAGCGGTGATCAAAATAGAGAGAACCGCAATCGCCAGAATCGTATTTCCCGAAGCGAGTCCCATCTCCAGAGGAACAGCTCCAATCGCCGCCTGAACTGTCGCTTTCGGAAGATAGCTCACCACGGCGAACAACTGTTCTTTTGCGCTGAATCGTTCACCCGCCAACGAAAGCAAAACTCCCACTGATCGCGCCACAAGTCCCAGAGCGATAACTGCAATTCCCACGTCGCCGGCAGTAATTGCTACGGAAGGATCGACCTGAGCGCCCACGAGAACAAAGAGAATGATCTCTGCACCGACCCAGAGCTTGTTCAGTTTTTTCGCAATTCGGTTCGCTTTTTCGGGAACCAGTTCCAAAAGGATAAATCCGATTGTCATCACCCCCAAGAGCATGGCAATTTCGAACTGTTCTTTGATCGCATTTTGTACGGCGATCATCAAAAACGACACGCCGAGGAGAATAATCACTTTATTGGTATCGCGAAATGACCAACGAACAAAGAGTTTCACCAAAATGATTCCCAAGAGTACGCCGACTCCGATGCCACTGATAATCGAAAGGGGAATTGAAACCGCCACCTGAACCAACGATCCTCCAGAACCGACCGCGATTCCCAAAAAAGAACTGAACAGGGTGATTGCAACCACGTCATCCGCCGAAGCGCCTGCCAAGATCAGCGTGGGAAGTTTTCCTCCCTTGCGCTGTTCCACCAGTTCGAGCATTTTCGGTACAACCACTGCTGGAGAAACTGCGGCAATGATAAATCCGAGCACGCATCCTTCGATAAAACTAAAGTTGAGAAGATAGGTCGCGATTGCGGCAATGGAAAATCCTTCGAGAATGCCCGGAAGAAAACTCATTTTGATCGCCGCGGGACCCACTTTCGCCAGTTCGTCTTTTTTCAGCCCCAGACCGGCACGAAGAAGTATGATTATCAGCGCGATCTTTCGGAAATCAGCCAGTTCGGTTACCGTTTCCGCAGTGAGCCAGCCAAATCCGAACGGGCCGATGGCGATTCCCGCAACCAACATCCCCAGAAGACCGGGAAGTTTGAGTGTGGTCACGAGAATATTTGCCAGAAGCCCAACAATCAGAATAATCCCCAGCGAAGTTGCCATTACCCGAGAATCTCCATGACATAGCCCGCTTTTTTGATCGCCGAAACGATCTGATCAACGTGTTCTAATCCGTTGGTTTCTACCGTGATTTCCAAACGAACTGACTTGAATCGCGAAGGATTCAGGAATTGGTTGTGATCCAGTTCGATAACATTTGCTTTCAGTTCTGCCAGAAGTTGAGAAATTTTCACCAGTTCACCCGGTTTGTGGCGAAGTTCTACGGCGAAACTGAACAATCTTCCGCGAGAAACGAGACCGCGCGTGAGCATTTCGGAGATTGTTATCACGTCGATATTTCCACCCGAAACCAGACACACTACTTTCTTGCCTTTAACGCCATAGTGTTTCAGCGCCGCCACAGAAAGTGCTCCCGCATTTTCCGCCACGATTTTGCTTCGTTCCATCAAAATCAAGAGTGCTTCCATGATCTCGTCATCCGGAACCGTAAGCATTCCCGCCACGTCATCCTGAATAATCGCAAAGCTGATATCGCCGGGGAGTTTTACCGCCACGCCATCGGCGATCGTGTCCACTTCATCCAGTTCAACCAGTTCGCCGGCGGTGTACGATCGGGTGATACACGCCGCACCTTCCGGTTCAACGCCGATTACCTTGCAGTGAGGATTGATGTGTTTGATTGCCGTGGCAACTCCCGCCAGAAGTCCGCCGCCGCCGGTGGGAACAAACACGATATCCGCATCCGGAAGTTCCGCGAGAATTTCAAGGCCGATTGTTCCCTGACCGCAGATCACTGCCCGGTCGTTAAAAGGATGAACAAAAACGGCCCCTTCCTGTTCGGCAATACGCAGTGCTTCGCCGTACGCTTCGTCGTAGTTGTCGCCGAACAGTACCACCTGAGCGCCCAGTTTTCGGGTCGCATCGACTTTGATCAGCGGCGTAGTTTCTGGCATGACGATTGTTGCTTTTGTGCCGGTTCCCGTTTCCGGATCGGTGAACAGTTTCGCCGCAAGAGCTACTCCCTGAGCGTGATTTCCTGCGGAAGCGGTGATAATTCCCCGTTTCCGTTCGTCTGCGGAAAGCGAAGCGATTTTGTTAAAGGCCCCGCGAATTTTGAATGCCCCCGTTCTCTGAAGATTTTCCGGTTTGATATAGACTTCGGCACCGTACTCTTCGCTGAGGAAATCGCTGTACATCAGCGGAGTTGGTTTCAAAACTTGCTTGAGCCGCTCTTCGGCCTTGAGGAACTCTTCATGAGATATGGTCACGGGATTCTCCCTTGCAAAGGATTCTAAAATTATCTGATTTGAATATAGGTTTTGCGGGATTTTTTCGAAATGGCGGTGAATGATTACGCACGTGCAATAGTTGGCCAGTTCGGTGTACATTGGCACCGTCGTCGGGGGACACCCGCCGGCAATGCTGTAGCGCTTATTTAACTCGATCATAATCTGTGATAGATTATCCCCG
>DYSA01000227.1:0-1631 GCA_020726425.1 Fibrobacter succinogenes
GTTCAGAATAACGATTTTTCATAAATGGACGATTAGTTGAATCTACGGATTTTTCTCAGATCCTTTTTAATAGGGCAAAAAGCAGTGCCGTTTTGTATATTAAAAAAAGAGTTGAAATCTCACCGCGGAGATGGTAATGGATCAAATTGTGTACGATGAAATACAGAAATCCCTTGATAGTGGTCGCAAACTCTACTGGGTACTTCTCGATCCAGATGATTTCTCTCTCGAAGAGGGAAGTCGAGTGGTGCGCGAAGCAGAGCTCTGCGGAGCCGATGCGATTTTAGTTGGCGGATCGCTTATGCACACGGATCATCTCGATTCATTCGTGGCGGCACTGAAGGATTCGTGTAAACTTCCGGTGATCTTGTTCCCCGGCGATGCAACCCAGATTACCCGGTATGCCGATGCGGTTCTCTTTTTATCGCTCATGTCGGGGCGCAATGCGGATTTCCTCATTGGCGAACAGGTTAAGGGTGCTCCTCACGTCAAACGCCACAATATTGAACCAATTCCCACTGCGTATCTTCTTATTGAATCCGGAACCGTAACGTCGGTGGAGTTCATGAGTAATACTCGCCCGATCCCTCGCGACAAACCGGGAATCGCCGCACTTCACGGCTTGGCTGCTCAGTATATGGGGCAAAAACTGATCTATCTCGAAGCTGGTTCTGGAGCTCAGCATTCAGTTCCCGCGCGAATGATCGGTGCAGTTAAAAGTCAGGTTGAAATTCCGGTGATCGTGGGCGGAGGAATCCGCGATGCTCAGACCGCCGCGGAAAAACTAGCCGCCGGTGCTGACATTATCGTTACCGGAAATCTTTTGCGACTCGAAGATGGGATCGATCGCATGAAAGCGATTGCACAAACTATTCGTTCATTCAAACAGTAACCGAAAGAGTTCTTGATGCGTTCAAAAAAGAATCAGGGGTTTACCCTTCTCGAAGTCATGATTGTAACGACGATTATCGGTATTCTCGCCGCGGCTTCGACATATACCATCGGAAATTATGTAAGAGACAAGCGTTCTGAGCAACACGTGGTTGCCCTCTGGAGTGAGCTTAGTTCGCTTCGGGCCCGCGCGATCAAGGACAATTGTATGTATATGGTTAAGATACACACGGTCACATCTAGCGGTAATGGAATTGAAGTATTTCGGTTAGGGGCTTCGAAAAGGGAACGGCTTACTACAACTTTAGCTCAAAATTTTTCTTCGGCTGACGGTATAAAGTATTTCGATATTGACGATCCTAAAACTGGGTTTAGTGCATCTGGTGCGAATTCTCTAGGCCTAACGACTACAGAATCAAACTTTTTAGGATCGGGATTTAATATTAATAAAGAGGTTAATGGTGAATGGCTCGCAGATAACGTGCCGCACAATCTTTACAATAGCAATGACGATGCTGTAATTGGATCAAGTGGACAACCAATTGCTGCCAATCCTAAGATTAAGAATACTATTGTATTCTTTCCTGACGCGATCGGTTCTATTAACAATGGCGTAATATTCCTTAAAAACACATCGGTTCGCAATCGAGGATACGCAATAATGAAAGCTCCAAACGCTCATACCCTTAAACTCTACAAATGGGATGGATCAAAATGGTACGAAATGTAGACCGTCGCGG
>DYSA01000227.1:1731-4644 GCA_020726425.1 Fibrobacter succinogenes
CTTAAACTCTACAAATGGGATGGATCAAAATGGTACGAAATGTAGACCGTCGCGGATTTTCCGTTGTTGAAGTTATGGTTTCTATGGTGATCCTTGCGATTGTGGTGATGATCATGTCGAATATCCTGCTTTCCACGACCCGTTCTCAAGGTAAAGCATCAGACGATGATGCCGGAGATGCGATCGCCCTAGAGTATCTCGCGAAGATTCAGAATAAGGTGATTAATACAATCAATGATTCCGCCGAGGTTACGCGTGATAATCAGACTTATATGGCGCATTGGGTTGTGGCGACTGCAGGAACTGGCCTTCCTTCAAAGGCAGCAGTCACGGTAAATTGGAATTCTCCTTCGGGGGCACAAGAGTCGCAAATTGTGGGGTATGTGGATCTGAAGAATGTGTGTACAGATCTCGCTGTAGATGGTGGTGCGGGACAAGCCGTCGGTGCAAATCTCGCCATTGATAATCTTTTATATGAAGTAGCAACAGCATGGGCAACAGCAGCTACACCAGCAATTGCAACGGCGTGGGCTAGCGAGGCAACAACTATAACGCCACCTGTGATCTCCTTGAGTTCAATTTCCAGTTTACAAGTAGTAAAAGTAAAACCACACGATGGAAATGGTACACAAGATGTTTTTACATACACGATATTAACTTCACAAGACCGGTTTGTAGTGGGGGCTGATGGTATAATTAAAACTGCTCGATCTCTTAACACGAACGATGTGGGAACACATAAACTTAAACTTCAGGTGTTTGATTGCTCAGGAGCTAATCCAGATCAGCAAAATGTAGAAACGATTGAAATTAAAATTGAAGCTGCAGCTGGATTTCCCGATGTAAAAGATCAAGAGTTACCTATCCAAAACGAAAAAATTGATTTTACGTCTCCTGTGGATATTTCACTTGGTACTGTGAGCGGAACTCCTCCAGCAACTAAAGCGATTAAGTGGACAACAACTTCAACTGTTGTGACAATTGATCCAAACTCTGGTGCGGTAACACTTCCAGCAGCTTCGATGAATGCATTAAATTTCGAAACTCAAAATGGAAAGATAACGTTTCCTGTAACAGCTGAATTGACCGATGATGCGACAAAAAAAGTAACGGTGAATGTGTCTGTACCCTTGAAAGATCTTGCAGAAAACCCCTCGGGCATCTATCTCGTAAGTACTCCTGATAATGATAAAATGGATGTATCAATGAGTATGATCGCAGGTACCAAAGTATGTATGATCAAAGTTGACGACGAAGATATAAGTACACCTAAACACTTGATTACTTCAACAAGTGTCCAATTCAATGAGTGGTTTAATCTTTCTCCAGAAGATAATGGTGCATGGAGTATTCGGGTGAAAAAGAATTTAAGCTCCACGTCTCCTTCGATTCCTAATACAATAGTCTTTACACTGGACGTTATAGATCAACTTGTATTAACTGCAAATTCAAAACCGTCTGCGAATCTTACATTTACCATGATTTCTGATGTAGCAACAACTTGCCCAGGGACAGAATGGGCTTCAGGTGTGGCAAGAGTTGCTGGTCAAGAAGTAAAATATAGTACAACTGGAAGTGCTCCATTTCGCAAATATGCTGCTCGATATTCGATGGTTGCTCATACACCACCAACGACATATAATCCGAAAGAGAATGTCGAATTTTGGATTGACAAGGGAGGATGTACAATTCCATGACTAAACTTAAAAACAACGCCGGTGTAACAATCGCAGAACTGATGGTCTATATCGTTCTGGGATTGATCGTTGTGGGCTATGCTCTCAATGCCATGACTGACATGGCCAAAGGGTATACTCGTACCCGTACAGTTATGAAAATGCAAAAAGATGGTCGTGATGCGGTTCAGGTTATGGCCCGAGAAATTGCGAATACAGGGTTTAAATATTATATCCACGATACGACCGTGGCTGTAAACTCTGCAGTTGCAGGATCTAGCCCTGTCTCGTATGCTTCAAAGGCACAAACTTTTTATACAACGAGACCAACTCGGTTACCGGTGGTATATACAACGAACTATCAGTCAGGTTCCACAAATCCCCCCAAACAACTGGTGCTTTCGTCGAATCAGAACTGGTTGAACGCGACCTATTGTGGTAATTGGAATAACGTCACTGCGGTTACAAGTTTCGGGGCCGTTGATCCTGCTGTTGCGGCTGATTCGACCGCTTCGTTCCGATTTAAAAACGTATCAGGCGCTGCTCGTTCCGATTCACTGGTTGCATATCAAGCGCTCTTGAATAAGGGTGGTACCGGACTTGTTGGAGTGAGTAAAATTGCCTATTTTCTTAGTGCCGACACTCTTATTCGCCTTGAATCACAAGCTGCAAAGAGTGCCCTGAATACCGATTCAAAGGGTGCTGATGATGCTTGGGCAAGTTCAGCTACCGTTACTACACGGATGGCGTTGATGGATAAAGTTGCCGCCCTTCAGTTCCAATATTCCAAAGATGGAATAAATTGGGATAATGATCCAAGTTTAGATGATGCTTCGCTTACTTTTGATGGAGCAAATGAACGCCATCGTATCAAAATGATCAAGATCCAGATTGTGGTTTATTCTGATAAAGCCCAAAAGGCAAACTACGGAACAAGTATTACTATTGGTGATATTAACGCTATCGATGTAGCAACTGCCACCTCCGGTACCGATAAACACCTCCTTCGTCTCTACGAAAAAATCGTGGAGATTCCGAACAATGGCGTGTTGATCAACTGATTGAACAGACTATTTCGTACTACAGCGGGAACGATGAAAATTGTTCCCGTTTTTCGTTCTCCCTGTTGTTCGCTGAGATTCGGTGGACAAAAAATGATTATGCATGTGTGTGATAAGAAAACTCTTTTTCAGAGTGTAATATTGGTCTGTGTACACCCGTGTCCACAGAATCGTAA
>DYSA01000228.1:0-2540 GCA_020726425.1 Fibrobacter succinogenes
AATCTCTGAATCTCTGAATCTCTGATTCTCTGATTCTCTGATTCTCTGAATCTCTAAATCTCTGAATCTCTGAATCTCTTTAAAACCAGCTCTGAACAGTTTCTTTCAGATAATCGTAGAGATGTGCATCGAGATACATTTCTGATTCTGGGCGACGGGCCAATATCGAAATAAATGGAACAGTCAAATCGTGGTGAAGAAGTGAATCGATACAGGACTCTTTCGAAGCACCTGCCATAATCACTACCACTTTTTTTGAATCGACAATCACTTTTGGTCCAAGGGTTACGCGATCAACCACGCCTTTTGAACTTTTTGTTGTGATAATTGGACGACGCATATCGTTTACTTCCGGCGTATCGGGGAATAAACTCGCCGTGTGGCCATCTTCGCCAACACCAAGAAATACGGTGTCAAAAAGAAACGGTTCTGTATCGAAACGGTTCCGCAGAAGCATCCGCAAAAAACCTTCCGATTCGTAGTGATTGTACGTTTGTTCTGGAATTCCCGCAGCAACGAGCATTGGAGAAACAACTGATCCCCAATTACTTTCAGGATCTTCAAATGGAACTACCCGTTCATCAGTAGCACAAAACCAACTCATAGAGAGATCCGGTTTGATCTCTGCCACTGCTGAACAGAGTTCTCTATACGTAGAACCACCAGAAATTGCAACTGATCCAGATTGAAGATCAGGAGTAATCATTGATGCAAGATCTGCCATTGTTTCAAACCGAGTAATCGTTATGGCAGATGTTTTGCTGAGTGTGAATTTCATATTTTTTACCTCGTCGTTGAACCATTTTGAGGCTAAAATATGTTTTGCAACATGATAAAAAAGTATCAGTGTTGCGTATCTGTCATTATTTTGAGAACAACAAGGAGTTATTCTATGAATGAAAACTATGATATTGCAGTTGTAGGGCTTGCTGTAATGGGTCAAAATCTGATTCTCAACATGAGTGATCATGGTATTAAAGTAGTTGCATACAACAGAACTGCATCAAAAGTAACAGAGTTTAAAGACGGAGCTGCGAAAGATCACAACAACATCTACGGCGCAAAATCACTGGATGATATGATTGCAAAACTCTCATTTCCGAGAAAAATAATGCTCATGGTTCGGGCCGGCGAAGCGGTGGATGAATTTATTCAACAGGTATTGCCGTATCTTCAGGAAGGCGACATTATTATCGACGGCGGGAACTCTAACTATCCCGACACGGTGCGCCGCGAAGAGTTTTTGCGGGGAATTGGGATTCGCTACGTGGGATCCGGCGTATCCGGCGGTGAAGAAGGCGCGCGCTTTGGTCCTTCGATAATGCCCGGCGGAAATCGCGATGCTTGGGAATTTGTGAAACCTATTTTTCAGAACATCGCCGCTAAGACAGACGACAGAACTCCCTGTTGTGACTGGGTTGGATCTGCCGGATCAGGTCATTTCGTCAAAATGGTTCACAACGGAATCGAATATGGCGACATGCAGTTGATCTCGGAAATTTACGATATAATGAACCGCGGACTCGCTCTTTCAAATGATTCAATGGCTGATATTTTCACGAAATGGAACAAGGGGATTCTCGACAGTTATCTGGTGGAAATCACCGGTGAAATTCTCGCGCGCAAAGAGTCTGACGGCACATCCACTATCGACACGATTCTCGATCGCGCCGGCCAAAAAGGAACCGGCAAATGGACCGTGGTGAACGGTGCCGAAGCGGGCGTTCCACTAACGCTTATTTCCGAATCGGTGTTTGCTCGTTCACTTTCGGCACGACTCGATGAACGACTCGCTATGAACAAACTCATCCCCGACTCAATCAGCAAAGATGTATCAGAAAAAATCACCGTGGAAGATCTTGAAAAAGCTCTTTTCGCGGCGAAACTGATCTCATATACTCAAGGATTTATGTTGATCGATGAAATCAATAAAGAAAAAGTGTGGAATATTGATCTCGGTGCAGTGGCACTCATGTGGCGCGGCGGCTGTATTATTCGTTCCGGTTTCCTCACTAAAATATTTGAAGCTTATCGCGAAAATCCAGAACTGACTTCGCTTTTGGCGGCACCGTACTTTACCAATATCATGAAAGAGTACGAAGGTTCGTTCCGCAAAGTGGTCGCCGCGGCGATCAGTGCGGGAATCGCAGTTCCCACGCTCGCCGCCGGGGTGACGTTCTTCGATGGATACCGCACCAAACGACTTCCGGCGAACATGATTCAAGCCCAACGCGACTACTTTGGAGCTCACACCTACGAAAAAGTAGGCGGCGTCCGAGGCGAATTTTTCCACACCGACTGGATTGGATCAGGTGGCGTAAGTTCTTCGTCGTATAATGTGTAAGACGATACAACGCTTCAACGTCTCATCTATTCAACGTTTTTTTATTTTTTCGTTGGGTTGTTGGATCGGTGGGCCATTGAGTCGTTTTTCAGCCCCTGCGCATCCCTAACGCGGAAAACCGATCACGCGGAACGGAATGCGTTTAGCAATTCCGCTCCAACATGAGGAGAAACCGATCCAACATGAGGAGAAACCG
>DYSA01000228.1:2640-4630 GCA_020726425.1 Fibrobacter succinogenes
TTTAGCAATTCCGCTCCAACATGAGGAGAAACCGATCCAACATGAGGAGAAACCGCTCCAACATGAGGAGAAACCGCTCCAACATGAGGAGAAACCGCTCCAACATGAGGAGAAACCGCTCCAACATATTGATTAAAATCAGTTTGTTATGAAGCACAAATGGGGTATTTGACGTGGTGATATTCGGGGTGTCCCCGTACGGAAGGGGAAGCAAAGACCGCCAAAATCTGAGCCCGAGCGAAGAGTGGCGGGCTGAAGCGGGGGGAAACCGGCCGGTGTTTGAGTTTACCACGAAGGAATAAGGTTCGCCCGGCGGGTGTCCCCCGACGACAGCATGGCCTAAAAAGCATGAGCCGGAGACTCACAATGCGGCATGACGAGCTAGAAACTCGTCACGAGAAGTAAAAGATTGAGCTGGAAACTCGTCAAGAGAATAAGATTGAGCCGGAGACTCACAATGCGGCATGACGAGCTAGAAACTCGTCACGAGAAGTAAAGCAACCTAGCCAAAAAGATTGAGCCGGAGACTCACAATGCGGCATGACGAGCTAGAAACTCGTCAAGAGAATTAATGCGTGAGCCGGATCATGACGAGCTAGAAACTCGTCAAGAGAAGCATAAAATCAAATCATATTTCGTTTAATCGTTTTGTCGATTATTCGTTTTAACCAGGAGAAACTATGAAAACAGCGATCATAATATTAGGCGCTTCCGGCGATCTGGCGAAACGGAAACTGATTCCCGCTCTCGACCGGCTCTTTGCCCGCGGCAATATCGACACAACGTCGCTCATTGTGGGATCGGGGCGAACACCGCTTTCTCACGATGAATTTCGCGGGGAGTCAGAGTGCTGTCAGCCGTTTCGGAAAATCATGTTCTACCATCAGGGGATTTTCGGACTGAAATCCTTTGTGAAAACTCAGGGCGAGTTCGAACGGATCGTCATATTCATGGCACTTCCGCCCAAAGTGTACGGATCCACGGCAAAAGAACTTCACGCGGAAGGATTCGGCGATGAAACAATTTTGGTCGTAGAAAAACCGTTCGGCTACGATTTCGCATCGGCGGTACAACTCAACAGCGAACTGACCGCGGAGTTTGACGAGGCGCAAATTTTCCGGATCGACCACTATCTCGCCAAAGAAGCAGTGCAGAACATGCTCGTGTTCCGATTCGCCAACACCATTTTCGAACCGGTCTGGAATAATCACTATATCGAATCGATTCAAGTCAACTGTTTCGAAGATCTCGGGGTTGAAGGGCGTGCGCAGTACTTTGACACCTCAGGCATTGTGCGCGACATGGTTCAAAATCACCTGATTCAACTTCTGGCACTTCTCACCATGGAACCGCCCACGTCGCTCTCAGCTGATTCGATTCGCCACCAAAAGCGAAACGTGTTGGAACAACTCGAAGTGGTGGATTGGTGCCGCTATCAGTGCGACGAATACCGATCAGAAAAAGGGATCAATCCTCAGTCGAATACTGAAACCTTTGCGTCGATCGAACTGCGAATCAACAATCTTCGCTGGGCAGGAGTGCCGATTCACATTCGCGCAGGTAAGTACATGAACCGCAAGGGGACCGAGATCGGCGTGAAATTCCGCAAACTGCCGTCGATTCTGTTCAATCAAAACGGCGATCTCGAAGAGAACCGAATCATTTTCAAGATTCAGCCCGCCGAAGGGATTATTATCGATCTTTCAAGCAAGGTTCCCGGGGCGGATCAGAAAATCACCGGTACCACCATGAAATTCTGCTACAGCGACCACTTCGGAGGATCGGAGATTCCCGAAGCGTACACGAAACTGCTTCTCGATGCGATTCGCGCGGACAAGACGCTGTTTGTGAGCGCAGAAGAGTCAGAACTGTCGTGGCAGAAGTTCAGCGATGTGATCAAGGACAAATCGGAACCGAAGTTCCACAAGAGGGGAGAGGTTCCCGCGGACAGTTGTTCAATCGAGTGGATCGATTTTGAATCGTACGGGTC
>DYSA01000012.1:0-5068 GCA_020726425.1 Fibrobacter succinogenes
ACTACGTAATCTATTCAATGTGATAAAGATAGCGGCGTAGGTCGAACGACAACAAGTTGTCGTTCGAAACTCAATAAGCAACTAATAACTCCCAATACTGAGACTCCATAATTTCAACCTTTCTCAAGAGTAAAAACTTAGTCATCTGTTCGACTAAATTTCGTCGAGCCACGTTTAAACGATATGAAGTGCCGAATAGAAATGAAGCGGGAATTAATCATGTGAATGAAATAGTGTGAATATTTGCAATGAATTGCGAGGTGTGTGCAAAAAACAGATCAAAAATGGAAAGGATTGTTTAGATAAACCAGTGAAAGAGTAAATGATTTTTGGGTGAATAGTAAACGGAACCGAGTTTCCTCGATTCCGTCTTAATCTCTTAATCTCTTAATCTCTCTCCTGTTCAATCTCGATCTCTGCCTGAATTGCCGCCACGGTTCCTTCGGCAACGGCGATCGTAATCTGGCGGAACTTTTTCTGAGCCATATCGCCGACTGCAAATACATGAGGAATATTCGTGTGCTGTTCTTTGTCGACAACAACGCACCCTTTATCTGAAATTTTGAGGCCTGAATTTTCGAGACCGGCAATGTTTGGTTTCATTCCCGCGAAAATAAAGACACCATCAACTTCAGTTTCGGCGGTTCGTTCCCCTTCGGTTTCGTGGGTTTTCACAATCATTTTGCCTTCGGGAGTTCGAGAGAATCCCGTGGGAGTGCAGCCGAGTTTCAGAACGATTTTTCCCGAAGCAACTAAGGCATCAATTTTTTCCAAGGCCGTTTTGTTTGCTTTGTTAAATCGATTTCCGCGATAAATCATGGTGATTTTTTCTGTGAACCGATCGATGTAGAGCGCTTCTTCGATGGCGGAATTACCGCCACCGATCACCACAACGTGTTTTCCTTCATAGTATTTCGCATCGCAGGTTGCGCAGTAAGAAATCCCGTGACCGTGGTACTCTTTTTCTCCGGGAATTCCCAAGAAATTTGGCGAAGCACCGGTGGCGAGAATAATCTTTTTCGCTGAAATCGTTTCCACGCCGTCGAGCACAACGCGGCGATTTTCGAGATCAATCTCGGTGACATCAACGGCGAGGCGCTGAGCTGTTCCGTACTTTTTCGCCTGTTCGCTCATGTGGTGAGCGAGCATGTACCCATTAATCGGTTCTTCGAAACCAGGATAGTTACTTACCAGATGGGTCGTGGAGACCTGACCACCCGCAAGTGCCGTGTCCACCTGAATCACCGAAAGTTTGGCTTGTGCTCCATAAATCGCCGCAGTCAGTCCCGCTGGCCCGGCGCCGAGAATGAGCAGGTCACACTCGGTTGATGTTTTTTGTTCTTTCCCGCGAAGCTCTTCGGCGCGATCTGGGGAGATAAGCTTTTCAAACTGTTCTACGAGTTCTGTTCTTCGGATTCCCCCGGAAAGTCGCTTGCCCACTTCGACCCCGTCTTTAAAAAAGAGAGCCGTTGGTGAACCGCGAACCCCCAGCTCTTCGGCGAGATCGCGGTTTCCTTGACGGTATATTTTCGCTATGGTGAGATCGTCCCCGTACAGATCCGACAGAGGAACCAGCTTCGCCACCAGTGCTTCACAAGGAGGACACTCAGTTGAGTAAAAGTCGAGAACAAAACTCTTTTTTTGAGCGATCAGTTCTCGGTATTCAGCGGTGATAATCTCTTTCATTTTTCCAGCCATGACAGTTTCCTTTTGTTTTAAATGAACAGGCGAATCAGGCGATTAGTCGCCTTTACAGAGATGCTACGTTTACGCATCTGTATCGCAATAGAGTTTTAATCCCATTTCTAAAAGCTCTTTGATTGGTCGACAATCCGGTGTCAAAACATCGCCATTGTGACTATTTTTTGCCACCGATCCGCATCCGCCACCGCAGGCCAGCTGAACCGGACACTCTTTACAGGCGGGAATCGAAGTAACATCCCGTTCTTCCCACAGATCAACCTGATTCTGATCAAGGGTCACGGTCGGCCAGAATGTGCCTAACTCTTCACCCTTTTTCCCCACCGTGGCGGTGCAGGTGTAGATCGCTCCGGAATAGTCAAACGCCCACTCATTTTTTGCGGCGGGGCATGAGTCAAACAGCGGATCAGGGAGCGTACCATTTTCAGAAATGAATTTCGCTATGGAATAGGCCGGTTTGTGGAATTCCAAAATCTGAGGGAACTCTTGAACCTTTTTGTAGAGATCTTCGTACATGGAAACGCGATCAAAGAGCCGTGAACGATCGCTTTGGCAGTGGTGAAGTTCATAGTTTCTGCCGAGTTGTGTTTTAAATCCGAACTTTTTAGTCCATCCTTTGGCGATTGCCATATCTGCCATTTTGGGAAGGTCATTGATATTGTCTTTGTCCACAACCATTCTCAGATTGATTGTCAGACCGGCGGCAATCGCTGCGTCGATTCCCTCAATGATCGTATCAAAAGTACCCTCTTCCGGTCTCACCTTGAGGGGACGGCGTTTGTTGTGTTCTGTCGCCATTCCATCAACGGTGACTTGCACTTCGCGGATCGGATAGGTCGCCAAAATTGGTGCCCACTCTTTAAGCGTATAGCCGTTAGTCACAATGGAAAGGGTCAATCCGTGAGCTTTCGCTTGATCGAAAAAGTAGAGTGTCGCCTCTTTTGCTGCTGGACTGTTCAAGAGCGGTTCGCCGCCGAAATAGGTGATATACTTTTTCTTGCCCGCAAAGGCTTTGGTGATATGAGCGTAGAACGCATCGGTAACTTCTTGGGTGAGAGGTTTTTTTGGTGCGTCGTATTCGTCCTGAAAGCAGTAGAAACAGTTGAAATTGCACGAATACCAAGGCACAAAGAATATCTGAATCTCATCCTTGTCGCGATTGTCTATGAAATCGAGATACTTTTGGCGGAACAGTTTCTCTTCATCTTTAGGATCGACGAGGTACCCTTTTTCGATAAAGGGAGTTTCGTCTTCCAAGGTTCCATCGACAAACTGTTTCGCCAGTTCCGGTTCCAGAATGTCCGCTTGAAGGGTCAACGGATTGATTATAAACCAGTTTTCAGAATCACGGATTTGGGAAAAGATCGTGTATTTCGATTTCTGCATTTCTTATCCTCGATCAAATTTTTGTTGAATTTGTATGGGTTCTCTACTGATTGATTTCGTGCTCAATCTCGTAACAGGTTTCCAAACCTGTTACGCACTTCTTGAGGCTCCAGCCTCGCGTTCGGTTCAATCGGGTAATCGGAAACAAAAAGGGGAACTTTCGTTCCCCTTCACAGAGGAACTCAGTCGTGACATCCAACGACCGTAGTCGAATTTTTGGCACAACACTGAGCAACCTCTTTTTGTACTGCCGGTTTCGCTGTTACAAGTGATTTCATACTTGCTCCTTTCGGGGTTACAGTTTGGCAGGATCCGCTTTCACGGGTTTTCAAGGACTATTCATTAATCATGCCAATCCTTGAAAATATTCGTTTCACCTGCAACAGAACGCTCTGTTCTGTTGCAGGATCTGTTGCATTACTGTTTCGCCCCGCGAATTGTGAAACTTGCAACGCTGATTTTTCCTTTGGGATAGAAATCGGACTCTTCGATGATGGTTAGTTCTTTGAAACCACAGGCGATAAGTGTGTCGATGTACTGATCTTTCACGATTGATCCGGCCCAACACTCAGCAACTGCTTCGGGATCATTGGCGTACTCTTCTGGAACCGGGGCCGAAGCATAGATATCGCTCACCACAAACCGTCCGCCACTCCTGAGTACTCGATATACTTCAGACCAGACCGCTTTTTTGTCTTTCGCATGGTTAATCACGCAGTTAGATATGAAAAGATCCGCGGAATCAGACTCGAGAGGAAGATTTTCGATGGAACTAAAAAGGATTTCAGCGTTCTCTATCCCGAACTTTTCGATGTTTTTCTTTGCCTTTTCGATCATTCCTTCAGAGATATCGATTCCGTAGACATATCCCGATTCACCCACCTGTTCAGCCAGACGGATCACATCATTTCCGCGTCCAGAACCGAGGTCTACAGCCACTTCACCGAGTTGTGCTTTCGCGTGGTTGATCGCTCCGCCGCATGAAAGGCAACAGGCTGTTTCTGCAAGAGTGGTATAGCGTGAATCAATCGCGTTTTCTGCCGTAATCATTGAAACTCTTTTCGTTGGGGGTATTCTCATTTATAAGAGGTAATCAAAAGCTATGCCGTACTGTCATACCTTTGTGCCTCAGTGAACTCAATAGTTCAGTCCGGAAACTCTTTTGCATATTTTTCAATCCACTCTCGAGCCGCTTCATCGGGAGCGAGATCGCGCTGTTCATAATGAAGAACATCGCGTCGATATTGTTCGATATAGCACACTTGTTCTACCATTCTCATGGCGAACTCAGTGGTGGGCGTATCGAACTGAACGCCGATCTCAAAGCAGGTTGGTTCCTCTTTGCACCACATTACCACCCCGGTCGCTTCGAATGGAGGGTGCTTAACGGCTATATTAATGACAATTTCACACCCTATTTCCAGCTGCGACTGAGCTTGAAAGCAGAGCCCGCCTTCGGAGATATTCCTCATGTCATCTTCGTGAATCCCACCGGAGGAGTTCATCTTGTATTTGATTGGTATAGAGAAGGGGTGTCGAATATATTGACGCATGCTGTTCTTCCTTATTTGAAATCTCAAGAAGTATACAATTCTCTCACGCATTGGCAAGAAAAAAGGAGAGCTCAGAAGGGAGTAAATGAATCACTCGGAACAGATGTGTCGGTGTTGATCAACCTGATGAACGGGGTCAAAAAGGAAATGGACGGGGTAGATCAACCTGATGAACGGGGTGGGAAAGGTGGTGTCGGACGGTTTTGTAATGGTTCCGGATCGGTTTGCTCCATCAATAATCGGGTTGTCGCCCGAAATCGGGTTGTCACCCGATTCTATAATAGGGTCGGCCTCCGGACTGAAAACGAAAACATCGCCCTCATTCCATGATTTACGTCCTTGGACGACCCGATTTCAGACCACGGGGAATCCGTGGTGAACGCGATGGTGAACGCGATGGTGAACGCGATGGTGAACGCGATGGTGAA